>JADGRM010000046.1 GCA_017880945.1 Gallionella sp.
CTGGCTGCGAATCAGCAGGGCGATCTGTCCCACTGCGAGCTTCAGTCGCGGAAGTTCTGATACTGCAACGGGAAGTCGGTGATGGTTTTCTTGACGAAGGCGATGGCATTCTGCAGGTCGTCGCGGTTCTTGCCGGTGACACGCACGGTGTCGCCCTGGATGCTGGCCTGCACCTTCAACTTGCTGTCCTTGACGTGCTTCACGATCTTCTTCGCCAACTCGATTTCAACGCCGACTTTCACTTCACAGCCGCGCTTGACCTTGTTGCCGCTGACTTTTTCGATCTTGTCGCTGATCTCCAGGCACTTGATGTCCACGCCGCGCTTGGTCAGCTTGGCATTCAGGATGTCCTGCACCTGATCCAGTTGGAATTCATTGTCGGCCCAGACCGTGAGCTTGAGTTCGGCTTGCTCCACGCGTGCATCCGAACCCTTGAAATCAAAGCGCGTGCTGACTTCCTTGTTGGTCTGCTCGATAGCGTTTTTGACTTCGGTCTTGTCTACTTCTGAAACGATGTCGAAGGTTGGCATGGTGTGACTCCTTAATTCTTTGAGTTCAGCCCCTCTCCCGCCAGCGGGAGAGGGAAGGGTTTAACCGAAACTGCAAACATAGTTGACTACTTCATTCGCTTCGATCACGAAGCGGCTGTTGGCGGCCACGGAGAACTTGTTGCCCGCTGCATAAGTCTTGAATTCCGGGTCGTCGCCGATCTTCACGCGGCAGGTGCCGGAGGTGATTTCCATCAGCTCGGGCGTACTGACATTGAAGGTGAGCGTGCTGGGCAGGATCACGCCGACAGTCTTGCGCGTGCCATCGGCAAACAGCACCGAGTGAGACACACACTTTCCGTCGAAGAACACATTGCCCTTTTTTACCACGCTGACGTTATCGAATTGCGACATGCTATTTCCTTTCAGTGGGTTCGTTGGCTTTGACGCCTTTTTGGTAAGTGACATAAATGTAAACAGGAATGCCGAGGTCGCCGAGCTGCTTCTCGATCAGCGGCTTTACTTCATCCCAATCCAGGCCCGTCATGCCGCAAGCCAATCGCGGCAAAGCAAGGCTGCTAACTTTTTCTTTCTGTACGAAATCGCGCAGCGCATGCAAGGAGTGATTTACGTGGTTGAGCTTGGCACTGCCGGGCTTGCTGCCGTGATCGTACGCGGCATCCTGCGTGAACAGATTGACGATGTAACGGCCATCGGCACTCATCCATGACCACACCCCGCCCGACTTGGGATGCTTGGTCTGGCAGAAGTGGCGGAAATCCTTGTACATCGCAGGCATACGCTCGCGCAGTTGCAAGGCCAAGCCATGATGGAAATCATCGTTGGGCGCGACACCTTGCGCGATGGCTTTTGCACCGCTGAATAAAATGTCTCCGCTCAGTTCGTGAATCACGATCCCCTACTTCCTTTTGTGCAGATTTGCCGCGATGCGCAGACGCAACGCGTTCAGCTTGATGAAACCCGCCGCGTCCTTTTGGTCGTATGCGCCCTTGTCGTCCTCAAAGGTGGCGATGGTCGGGTCGAACAGCGAATCGGTCTTGGAGTCGCGTCCCACCACGATCACATTGCCCTTGTAAAGCTTGACGCGCACCCAGCCGTTGACGGTCTGCTGGGTATGGTCAATCAGGGTTTGCAGCGCGCGGCGTTCCGGCGACCACCAATAGCCGTTGTAGATCATCGACGCGTAACGCGGCATCAGGTCGTCTTTCAGATGCGCCACTTCGCGGTCCAGCGTGATGGATTCGATGGCCCGGTGCGCCTTGAGCATGATCGTGCCTCCCGGTGTTTCGTAACAGCCGCGCGACTTCATACCGACGTAGCGGTTCTCCACCAGATCGAGGCGGCCGATGCCGTGCTTGCCGCCCAATTCATTCAGCTTGGTCAGCACTTGTGCCGGAGTCATCTTTGTTCCATTCAGCGCCATGATATCGCCATTGGCGAATGCGATGTCCAGATATTCTGCGGCATCCGGTGCCTTCTCCGGCGACACGGTCCAGCGCCACATGGATTCTTCGGCTTCGGCGGCGGGGTCTTCCAGATGACGGCCTTCGAAAGAGATGTGCAGCAGGTTCGCATCCATCGAATACGGCGAGCCTCCTTGCTTGTGTTTCATTTCGATTGGAATGCCGGCCTTTTCGGCATAGGCCATCAGTTTTTCGCGCGACAGCAGATCCCATTCGCGCCAGGGCGCGATGACCTTGATGTTCGGGTTCAGCGCATAGGCACCAAGTTCGAAACGCACCTGGTCGTTGCCCTTGCCGGTCGCGCCGTGCGAAATGGCCTGCGCGCCGGTCATTGCGGCGATCTCGATCAGACGCTTGGCGATCAGCGGGCGCGCGATCGAGGTGCCGAGCAGATATTCTCCTTCATACACAGTGTTGGCGCGGAACATCGGGAACACGAAATCGCGCACGAATTCCTCGCGCATATCATCGATGAAAATATTTTCCGGCTTGATGCCCATTTTCAGCGCCTTGGCACGGGCCGGTTCCAGCTCCTCACCCTGGCCGATGTCAGCGGTGAAGGTGACGACTTCGCATTGGTAGGTGTCCTGCAACCATTTGAGGATCACCGAGGTATCCAAGCCGCCGGAGTAAGCGAGTACGACTTTTTTGATGTCAGACATTAGATTTCTTCCCGATAAAATTATCATAGGTAGGGCGGGCTGAGCCCGCCACGGCTCATTCCGATATTTTGCCCAGTAGCAAGTATTCCATCAGCGCCTTTTGTACGTGCAAGCGATTCTCCGCTTCATCCCACACCACGCTTTGCGGGCCGTCCATCACGCCGGCGGAGACTTCCTCGCCGCGATGCGCCGGCAGACAGTGCATGAACAGCGCATTTTTTGCGGCGACGCGCATCATGTCCTCATCCACTTGCCAGTCGGCAAAGTCTTTCATGCGTTCTTCGTTTTCCGCCTCGAAGCCCATGCTGGTCCATACGTCGGTGGTCACCAGATCGGCGCCGCTTGCGGCCTCCATCGGGTCGGTGAATTCCTCGTAGTGATCCTCGCCGAATAATCCGGCGCGTTCCGGCTCGACTTCATAGCCGGGAGGGGTCGACACATGCACGTTGAAATCGAGTATTTCAGCGGCCTGCAGCCAGGTGTTGCACACGTTGTTGGAATCGCCGATCCATGCCACGGTCTTGCCTTGTATCGAGCCGCGCTGCTCGATGAAGGTGTAGATGTCGGCGAGGATCTGGCACGGGTGGTATTCGTTGGTCAGGCCGTTGATCACCGGTACGCGCGAATGCGCGGCAAAGCGCTCAATGATGGATTGCTCGAAGGTGCGGATCATTACGATGTCGCTCATGCGCGAAATGACTTGTCCGGCATCTTCCACCGGTTCGCCGCGACCCAATTGCGAATCGCGCGTGTTCAGGTAGATCGCCGAACCGCCCAGTTGTTGCATGCCGGCTTCGAAAGACAGGCGCGTGCGCGTGCTGGCTTTCTCGAAGATCATCACCAGCGTGCGGTCGGTCAGCGGCCAATACTGTTGATAGGATTTGAATTTTTGCTTGATGACGCGGGTGCGTTCGAACAGATATTCAAACTCCTCACGGGTGAAATCCTTGAACTGTAAAAAGTGTTTTACCGGTGCAGGTTGCTTTATTGACATGGGCTGGGCTGACATGGCTCGATACCTATCAGGATTGCAAAAATTCTTTTATCAGCGGGCACAGGATATCCAGCAGCTGTTGCGCTTCGTCTTGCGACATGACCAGCGGCGGCAATAACCGGATCACGCTGTCTGCGGTGACATTGGTCAGCAGTCCTTTGGCGAGGGCCAGTTTGACCAGGTCGCCACAGGGCCGGTCGAGTTCGATGCCGATCATCAGCCCCTGGCCGCGAATCTCCTTGACGCCGTTCACGCCTTGCAAGGCGGTGGCGAAACCCTGTTGAAGAAATTTGCCGAGACTGTCGGCGTGCGCCAGCAATTTGTCCTGTTCCAGAATATTCAGCGTGGTCAGACCTGCTGTGCAAGCCAGCGGGTTGCCGCCAAACGTCGAGCCATGGTTGCCGGGCTGGAAGATCCCGGCTGCCTTGCCAGCAGTGATGCATGTGCCGATAGGCACACCCGAGCCCAAGCCCTTGGCGAGCGTCATCACGTCCGGCAAGATGCCGGTATGCTGATAGGCGAACCACTTGCCGGTGCGGCCGATGCCGCATTGCACTTCGTCCAGCATCAGCAGCCAGTTTTGTTCATTACAGAGCTGCCGCAGTTGTTGGAGGTAATGGATGTCCAGTGTGCGTATGCCGCCTTCGCCCTGTATCGGTTCGACGAACACCGCAACCACATTGCTGTTGTGTTGAGCAACGTGACGGATCGCCTCCAGGTCGTCGTAAGGCACGCGCACAAAGCCGCTGACCAGCGGCTCGAAACCGGCTTGTACCTTGCGGTTGCCGGTGGCGGAAAGGGTTGCCAGCGTGCGTCCGTGGAATGCCTTTTCCATCACGATGATGGCGGGGGCTTCGATGCCCTGCCGATGTCCGTACATCCGCGCCAATTTGATCGCCGCTTCATTCGCTTCGCAGCCGGAGTTGCAGAAGAACACTTCCTGCATATTGGCCAGGCTGCACAGCTTGTCGGCGAGCAGTTCCTGTCCGTTCACCTGATAGACGTTGGAGCAGTGGATCAATTTGCCGATCTGCTCATTGAGTGCCGCAGTGAAGCGAGGATGCGCATGACCCAAGGTGTTCACGGCAATGCCGGCCAAGCCGTCCAGATAACGCTTGCCTTCGGTATCCCACAGCCACGCGCCTTCACCGCGCACGAAAGCGACGGGAAGCCGAGCATAAGTGTTCATTACATGTGACATAAAATAATGACGGCGGACCAGCCGCCGTTCAGTTATAAATCAAGGGGCGTATATTGAGCTAAATAACCCCTACCACGCAAGAAAAATTAGTCCTGCAAAGCAAACAAGCCGACATCGCTGTCGGCTTGGTCGCGGTGAATCAAAACGCCGGGGCGATTACGCCATTGCCTTGATAGCCGCAGATAGACGGCTCTTGTGGCGAGCAGCCTTGTTCTTGTGGATGATCTTCTTGTCCGCGATGCTGTCCACAGCGCTCACGGAATTTTTGTATACAGCTTGGGCAGCGGTCTTGTCACCGGCTTCAATCGCCTTGATGACCTTCTTCACCGCAGTGCGCAATTCAGAGCGCAAGCTGCTGTTGTGGGCATTCTGTTTTACTGCTTGACGGGCACGTTTCCGAGCTTGTGCGCTATTTGCCATGACTACTCCTTGAAAATTCGGTACGACGAGAGGCGCGCATTCTAGTGACTCACGCCTATTTTTGCAAATCTTTTTACGGTTATGCTGCTTGGCCGGGCTGAAGCATCGCCAGTGTTATGATACGCAACGTTTTAAATCCCATGCTTTGATGCCGTATGAACCTACTTAAATCACTGGCCACGATCAGCGGCTTGACCCTTGTTTCGCGCATCCTCGCCTTTGTGCGCGACGTGCTGATTGCCAGGATATTCGGCGCGGGCATGGCAACAGATGCTTTCTTTGTGGCTTTCAAACTGCCCAATCTGCTGCGCCGACTGTTCGCCGAGGGGGCGTTTTCGCAGGCGTTCGTGCCTATCTTCGGCGAATACAAGAACCGGCGCGGGCATGAAGAAACCCAATTGCTGGTCGATCACGTCACCACGATGCTGGCGATCATCCTGTTCGTGGTGACGCTGATCGGCATCATCGCCGCGCCGATCTTGGTGTATATCAGCGCGCCCGGCTTCCTCAAGGATGCCGCGAAGTTCGACCTCACCGTGCAATTGCTGCGCATCACCTCGCCGTATATTTTCTTTATCTCGCTGGTGGCGGTGGCGGCGGGCATCCTCAACACTTACAACAAATTCTGGGTGCCGGCCTTCGCGCCTATTCTGCTCAACCTCTGCTTCATCGGCGGCGCGCTGTGGCTGGCGCCGTACTGCGATCCGCCGATCATGGCACTGGCCTGGGCGGTGTTCGTTGCGGGCTTTGTGCAACTGGCGTTCCAGGTTCCGTTCCTGAAAAAAATCGGCATGTTGCCCAGCATTCGTTTTAATTGGAACGACGCAGGCATGTGGCGCGTCATCAAACAGATGGGCCCGGCCGTGTTCGGCGTTTCCATCGGCCAGATCAGCCTGATCATCAACACCATCTTTGCCTCGTTTCTGGTGGCGGGCAGCGTGTCCTGGCTGTATTACGCGGATCGGCTGATGGAATTTCCTTCCGGCATGCTGGGCGCAGCACTGGGTACGATTCTTTTGCCCTCGCTATCCAAATGCTATGCGAGCAACAACACGGCGGAATATTCCAGGCTGCTGGATTGGGGCTTGCGCTTGACCATCATGTTGACGCTGCCCGCCGCGTTGGCCCTGGGTATGATTGCCGTGCCGTTGCTGGCGACCTTCTTTCAGCACGGCGCGTTTGCCGCGCACGATGTATTGATGACGAGCCGGGCGTTGATCGGCTACAGCGTCGGGCTGATCGGACTGATACTGGTGAAGATACTCGCGCCGGGTTTCTATGCGCGGCAGGACATCAGGACGCCGGTGAAGATCGGCATCGTTACGTTGTTGGCGACCCAGGCGATGAATGCGCTGTTCATTGGCTGGATACAACATGCCGGACTGGCCTTGTCGATCGGTTTGGGCGCGTGCCTGAACTCCGCGATCCTGTTTTATTATCTGCGCAAACATGGCATCTACCAACCCGAACCGGGCTGGGGAAAGTTCTTTGCCAAGATAGCCATCGCCGTGCTGGCCTTGGCGCTGACGCTGTGGTTCGGCATGGGCACCGAACAAAGCTGGCTGATCGGCTCAGGCTGGTCGCGCATCCTGCGCTTGTCCGCGCTGGTTGCCGGAGGGGTCGTCGTTTACTTTGCCGTGCTGGCCGCGCTGGGATTTCGGCCCAAGGATTTTTCCAAACGCGGCGTCGCCTGATCACGGGACGATCAGTCATTCCTGTTTTGCAACTACCGGTCGCACTTGCGGGGGATGTTGTGGTATTTGAGATTAGAAGAATGGGATGAAAAGGCCAACAGATGCTGACCCACTGTAGCTGATTATTTTTGTGCGTACACGTTAATTTCAGCTGCGGCTGTTAGTGCCATAGATGTAATTTCTGAGATCGGCGATTTGGTAGTTCATGCGCCGTAAAATACTTTGAAAGTTGAGCATCATTCCATGTAACACACGACACATCATGAGCGGATGTGAATTAACTAAACCGTCAAATTTGCTTTTATGCATGCTTAAAACGGTCGTTTTCCCTACGGCATAAAAAATTGCGTTGACGGTAGTGCCGGAAACGAGGCCATTTAAATCTACTAAATCGCCGGGGCTAAGCATGCAAACAGTCGATTCGCCTATACCACAAGGAATTTTTACTTTGATATTGCCATTCGCCAGAATAGACAAATTATCATGGGTCTCAGTTTCCGACAAAACAACTGCCTCCCCCGATTTATAGCCTTTGATCTCAAACATTCCTGCGATACTTCTGATTTCTGTATCGCTCAAATTTTCGGTAATGGCAGAGTTGTGCAACGTATCAATGACTGTGGTCATTTTATTTTCCTTTGCGGGTAGAATTTTCAGGCGGAACTTTGAATAGAAGTGATGATAGGAAGTGCAACGAGAAACCAAAGAACGCCAACCACTATCCAGCGTACAAATTGGGCAATCACCTCAGTTACTTTTGTATATGCTTTTTTCATTTTGACCTCACGCAAAAATTCTATTACATACCCGTTATATGACAACTTGATGAACGATAGTAATAATCATCCCTCTTTCTCAAGATATTCTCTGTACGCTAGTGCACAGAGAGAGCACTGGTAGTCGCCATTAAGGAATGGGCTAGATCAGCTTCCCTTTATGTATTTTCATTTTGCATCTCCTGTTCAAAATCCAAAGTCTGTTTGCGTTTTGGTACTCGTCATTTGATTTGATACGCCCGCGCCATTGCCTCGTTGTGCTGATAACACCTCATGAAATCTTCCCGGAAGCTGGAAGTGGTGCGGTTGCAATATGAATCTAATTTTATTTACTCCGGCAAGGTTGAAACGTGCATTGCTTTGGCAACCACTTCGCGGGTCAGATGTGGGGCGAATAGTTCGATGAATTCGTAAGAGTAGCCGCGCAGGTATTCGTTCTTTCGTATCGCGATCCGCGTGGTGCTGGGCTTGAACAGATGCCCGGCATCCATCATGCGCAAGTGTTTGTCTCGCTCGGGGATGAAAGCCATTTTCGCCAGTATCCCTATACCTAATCCCAATTCCACATAAGTCTTGATCACGTCCGCATCGATCGCGGTCAGCGCGATGTTCGGCTGGATGTTGGCTGCCTCGAACGCGGCATTGATCTTGCCGCGTCCGCTAAACGCGAAGTCGTAAGTGATGATCGGGTATTGCGCGATCTTCGCCAGCGTCAGTTTTTTCTCTGCCAGCAAGGGGTGGTGCAGCGGGGCGATGACGCAATGGTTCCATTCGTAGCAGGGCAGCGTGATCAGTTCGTCATACAGCGCCAGGCTCTCGGTGGCGATGCCGATGTCGGCTTCGCCTCTCAGCACTTGTTCTGCGATCTGCGTAGGGTTGCCCTGGTGCAGGCCCAACTTCACGCCGGGATAGCGTTTGATGAATTGCTTGACCGTGGGCGGCAAGGCATAGCGCGCCTGCGTGTGCGTGGTGGCGATAGTCAGGTTGCCGCTGTCCTGCGAGTGGAATTCCTCGGCGACCTGCTTGAGGTTCCCGGCATCGTGCAGCATGCGCTGGGCGATCGCCAGCACGGCTTTGCCCGGCTCGGTGATGGCCACGATGCGCTTGCCGTTGCGCACGAAGATCTCGATACCCAATTCCTCTTCCAATAACCTGATCTGCTTGCTGATGCCCGGCTGCGAGGTGTACAGCGCGCTGGCGGCATCGGAGATATTCAATCCCTGGCGCACGATCTCATTGAGGAAACGCAGTTGTTGTAGATTCATGGCATCTTTCCAATATATTAATCAGTTATAAGATACTAACATAAAAGTATTTAGAGATATAAGGTGTGCGGCCTAGAATGCGCTCCATGAATTCTAACGGGTGGTAGCGCATGGACTGGATGTACACATTATCCGGCTTTTTGGTCGGGCTGATCGTCGGCGTCACCGGGGTGGGCGGCGGGTCGTTGATGACGCCGTTGCTGGTGCTGCTGTTTGGTGTTTCCCCGGCGACTGCGGTCGGTACCGATTTGTTGTATGCCTCGCTGACCAAGACGCTGGGCGGTTGGGTACATGGGCGGCGCGGCACGGTGGACTGGAAAGTGGTGGGCTTGCTCAGCCTGGGCAGCTTGCCCGCCGCCGTGATTACGATAGTCCTGCTGAAACATCTGGCGCTGGATGAGAAGACCTTGCGCAGCCTGGTGGCCAGCGTGTTGAGCGTCGCCCTGTTGCTGACGGCGACAGCGCTGCTGCTGAAAAACTGGATAAAGAAGATCGCGCAGCGCAAGGATGGCACGGTGTACGAGTTGCATCATCGTTATCTGCCCGCCGCGACGATAGTCACCGGCATCATCGTCGGGACGCTGGTGACGATCTCCTCGGTTGGCGCGGGTGTGCTGGGTACGGTCGCACTGTTGTTCCTATACCCGCGCATGCAAGCGGTGAAAGTGGTGGGCACGGACATCGTCCATGCAGTGCCGCTGACTGCGGTGGCCGGGATCGGGCATCTGGCCCTGGGCACGGTGGACATCGTGTTGCTGGGCAGTTTGCTGCTGGGCTCGTTGCCGGGAATCTATATCGGCAGCCATCTGAGTGCCAGAGTGCCGGAGACGGTTTTGCGACCTGTGCTGGCGATCATGCTGTTGTTCATCGGTTTCAAGATGGTGTTTATATAAACATTAAGGAAAGACTCATGAGTACCCATAAACCAAACAAACCGAAACAAGTCAGCTGGTTTAGCGGCTGCGGTGGACGCATCGGTGTGGTGGTCGGCCAAACCGGTGAACATGCATACATAGGCGCGGCATTGCGCCACGATGAAGATGCGGATGTAGAGCATATCCTGATGCATGGCGCGAGATTTCCGCTGGAAGCCGCGCTGTTGCTGCCAGTGTCCAAAAGTTATTTTGTCAATGAAGAAGCGGGGAAGAGCTAAATGTACCGTTACGATCAATTCGACCATCAGATCACCGCGCAACGCGTTGCGCAGTTTCGCGACCAAGTTCGCCGTCGTTTGTCCGGCGAACTGACGGAAGACGAATTCCGTATCCTGCGCCTGCAAAACGGGCTGTATATGCAGATCCATGCCTATATGCTGCGCGTTGCCGTGCCTTACGGTTTGCTGAGTGCGGCACAGATGCGCATGCTTGCATCCATTGCGCGCAAGTACGATCGGGGCTACGGGCATTTTTCCACGCGCCAGAATACCCAGTTCAACTGGATCAAGCTGCAGGATGTGCCAGATATCCTGACCGATCTGGCCAGCGTGGAAATGCACGCCAATCAGACCTCCGGCAATTGCATACGCAATATTACCAGCGACGAGTTCGCGGGTGTGGCACGCGATGAAATCGTCGATCCGCGTCCTTATGCCGAGATATTGCGCCAGTGGAGCACGTTCCATCCGGAGTTCGCTTATCTGCCGCGCAAATTCAAGATCGCCATTACCGGTGCAACTGAAGACCGCGCGGCGATAGCGGTGCACGACGTCGGCCTGGCGGCGGTGAAGAACGCGCAGGGCGAGATCGGTTTTCGCGTGCTGGTGGGCGGCGGTCTGGGACGCACCCCGATAATAGGCACCGAGATTTGCGATTTCGTGCCGTGGCAGCATGTCATCACGTATCTGGAGTCCATTGTGCGCGTGTATAACGAATACGGACGCCGCGACAATATCTACAAGGCGCGCATCAAGATATTAGTGAAAGCGCTCGGTATCGAGGAATTCAGACGCCGGGTGGAAGCCGACTGGCAATTCACCAAAGATGGTCCATGCACCATTACGGTCGAGGAATTGAATCGTGTCGCCGCTTTTTTCACCGCCCCCGATTATGAGCAACTGCCTGAAAATGATGCCGCCGTGGCGGCGCAACTGCGCGAGAACAAGGCCTTCTCAAACTGGATGCAGCGCAACGTCAAGCCGCACAAAGTGCCGGGTTATGCGGCGGTGGTGCTGTCACTCAAGAAAACCGGCATTGCGCCCGGGGATGCAACGGCAGAGCAAATGGACGCGGCGGCGGAATTGGCAGAGCGTTTCAGCTTCGGCGAATTGCGCGTCACGCATATGCAGAATCTGGTGCTGGCGGATGTCAAACAATCCGACCTGATCGCTTTGTGGCAAGCCGCCAGAGAGCTGGGCATGGCAACACCCAACATCGGTCTGCTGACCGACAT
>JADGRM010000047.1 GCA_017880945.1 Gallionella sp.
ATGGCATACGCCCAATATCCGGTGAAGTGATTCCTAGCCTTTGAGTGCATGCTTCAGATATTTTCCGGTCGCGCTATCCGGGTTGGCGGCAATATCCTTGGGGGAACCTTCTGCAATGATGCGGCCGCCGCCGTCGCCGCCTTCGGGGCCGAGGTCGATTACCCAGTCGGCGGTCTTGATCACATCGAGGTTATGTTCGATCACCACCACGGTGTTGCCCTGGTCGCGCAGCTTGTGGATCACCTTGAGCAACAGCGCGATATCGTGGAAGTGAAGGCCGGTGGTGGGTTCGTCGAGGATATACAGCGTGCGTCCGGTGTCACGTTTGGACAACTCCAGCGACAGCTTGACGCGCTGCGCTTCGCCGCCGGACAGTGTGGTGGCGCTTTGGCCCAGCGTGATGTAACCCAGGCCGACATCCAACAGGGTTTGCAGTTTGCGCGCGATGAGCGGAACGGGTTTGAAGAATTCGTGTGCCTGTTCCACCGTCATCTGCAAGATCTGGTGAACGTTCTTACCCTTGTAGTTGATCTCCAGCGTTTCGCGGTTGTAGCGCTGCCCGTGGCACACGTCGCACGGCACATATACGTCCGGCAAGAAGTGCATCTCGACCTTGATCACGCCATCGCCTTGGCAGGATTCGCAGCGTCCGCCCTTGACGTTGAACGAGAAGCGTCCGGGTCCATAGCCGCGCTCGCGCGACGAAGGCACACCGGCGAACAACTCGCGAATTGGCGTGAACAGGCCGGTGTAGGTCGCCGGATTGGAGCGCGGCGTGCGGCCGATCGGGCTCTGGTCGACGTTGATCACCTTGTCGAAAAATTCCAGTCCGCTGATCTCGGCATAGGGCGCGGGTTCGGTGTTGCTGCCGTACAGATGTTGCGCCACGGCGGGATACAGCGTGTCGTTGATCAGCGTGGATTTGCCGGAGCCGGATACGCCGGCCACGCACACCATCAGACCCACCGGCAGATTCAGCGTCACCCCTTTCAAATTGTTGCCCGAAGCACCCACGATCTGCATCATGCGTTCCGGGTCGGGCTTGAGGAATTTTGCCGGCATCGCAATACTGCGGCGGCCGGTCAGGTAATCTGCAGTCAGCGAATCTTTGTTCTGGCAGATTTCATCCGGCGTGCCTTGCGCGACGATCAGCCCGCCGTGTTCGCCCGCGCCCGGCCCCATGTCCACCACATAATCGGCGGCGCGGATCGCTTCTTCATCGTGTTCCACCACGATCACGCTGTTGCCCATGTCGCGCAGTTTTTTCAGCGTGGTCAACAGGCGGTCGTTGTCGCGCTGATGCAGGCCGATGGACGGCTCATCCAGCACATACATCACGCCGGTCAGGCCCGAGCCGATCTGCGAGGCCAGCCGGATGCGCTGCGCCTCGCCACCGGACAGGGTTTCGGCGGAGCGTTCCAGCGACAGATAATCCAGCCCGACGTTGTTCAAAAAGGTCAGGCGGCTGGCGATCTCCAGCACGATCTTTTCCGCGATCGCCTGCTTGTGGCCTTGCAGCTTCAGTGTCTGGAAAAAAGCCAGCGCCTGCTTCAAAGGCAGCGCGCTGATCTCGTACAGGTTCTTGTCCGCGACGCGCACATGGCGCGCTTCCAGACGCAGGCGAGTGCCTTTGCATTCCGGGCAGACGCAGCCATTCAGATATTTCGCCAGTTCCTCGCGCACGGTGGGCGAGTCGGTCTCCTTGTAGCGGCGTTCCAGATTATGGACGACTCCCTCGAAGGTATGTTCGCGCAGCATCGGTTTGCCGCGCTCGTTCAGATATTGAAACGCAATCTCGGTCTTGCCGCTGCCATACAGGATCACTTGCTGGATCTTGTCCGGTAAACTCTCGAAGGATTGTTCGATATCGAAGCTGTAATGTTTGGCGAGTCCGGAGAGCAGCTGGTGATAAAACTGGTTGCGCCTGTCCCAGCCCTTGATCGCACCGGAACTCAAGCTGAGTGTCGGGAATGCGACGATACGCTTGGGATCGAAAAAGGTGATGTTGCCAAGGCCGTCGCACTTCGGGCACGCGCCCATAGGGTTGTTGAACGAAAACAGACGCGGCTCCAGTTCCGGCAATGAGTAGTTGCAGATCGGGCAGGCGAATTTTGCCGAGAACATATGCTCTTTGTCGGTATCCATCTCGACTGCAACCGCGCGACCATCGGCATGGCGCAACGCCGTCTCGAACGATTCGGCCAACCGCTGCTTGGATTCGACATTGACCTTCAGCCTGTCCACGACGATCTCGACCGTATGCTTCTTGGTCTTCTGCAAGGTAGGCAATGTGTCCATCTCATACACCTTGCCGTTGATGCGCAGGCGCGTAAATCCTTGTGCGCGCAGCTCGTCGAACAGATCCAGCTGCTCGCCCTTGCGCTCCACTACCAGCGGCGACAAGATCATGATGCGTGTGCCTTCCGGCAGTTCCAGCACATGGTCCACCATCTGGCCGACGCTCTGCGCCTGCAACACCAGGTCGTGCTGCGGGCAGTAGGGGTCGCCGGCGCGCGCGAACAGCAGGCGCAGGTAATCGTGGATTTCGGTGACAGTGCCGACCGTGGAGCGCGGGTTGTGCGAAGTGGCTTTCTGCTCGATCGCGATTGCGGGCGACAAGCCCTCGATCAGATCCACATCCGGCTTTTCCATCAACTGCAAAAACTGCCGCGCGTAGGTGGAGAGCGACTCGACATAGCGGCGCTGCCCCTCGGCATACAAGGTGTCAAAGGCGAGTGAGGACTTACCGGACCCGGACAGGCCGGTGATGACCACCAGTTTGTGGCGCGGCAGATCGAGGCTGATATTCTTTAAATTGTGGGTGCGAGCACCGCGTATCCGTATCTGTTCCATGCAAACCATCTTGATTTAGGCGACCTGATAGTTTACGCGCTTTTTGACGCTTTCCCAACCCGCTTCAGCAGGGGGATAGCCTGCCTTAGCTTTCGCTTGTCCCCACTTGGGTACTTACGTAGAATCTCCCACACGCTCAAAGGATAATCATAATAAAGTGTTGGCGCGAGTCCCCGCACCAACAACGGGGGCGACTAACCAGCAAGTTTGTTATTTAAAGGGGAATAACATGGTTGCAAGCTTCTCTGCTTTACCTTCGCGCCGTTCTGGCAAATCGTGGTCTGTACCCAGTTGTTTCTGATGATACTTATATGTTTATGATCGAATACAAAGATATCGGCTGGTGGTATTGGTTAGTAACAGCTGGACTACTTACATTGGGCGTATCGGGAAATCCAATCGGATTTATGTTGGCTATCGGCCTTACTGTATTTCAATTAATTCACTTCGTGATTCGAGAACAAAGTATCAAAGCTTTCCCTGTACAAGTCCGGTTCTGGTATCTAACCCTGCTTATTGTTGCGCTACCAGAGCCACTTCAATTGATATATTGGATACCTACCATAGGCACGTGGGCGCAGATAATATTCGGTTATTGCACAATGGCACGCTGTGTTTCTCTATTGCCTTGGAATCGTAGCGAACAATTTTCACTTGGCTTGTTAAAGAAAACATTTTTCAGCCGCCCAGTTCGAGGAAGCATTAAACAAGGTTTTGCAGCTACCAAGTAAAGCAAGTCAAAGGGGTCAGTCGAATTGATTTTCCGCTTCCCAAATATATCGACCCTGGCCACTTTAATTTCATTGTGGCAGTTGATACCTTTTGACGGTCATTTGTTGCCGAACCAGAAGCTATAGCCCGCACTAAGAAACTCGTCGTGGGGAATGTAATGCGAGCCGTCGCACGAAAAGGTGAGGCCGACGATGCCGTTAAAGAGATTCAATGTGCCTGAGCGCAGGTAGAACATCTCGTCCATAAAACGAAGCTCGCGAAACGTGTCCAGCACGGTGCGTATCCGATCAAGCGGCACCAGTGCGTCAGGCGGATAAGGCGTTTTGGGATAGGCGAGGCAAATATCCGGGTCGATCAACGAATCGATATCGAGTAGCCGGTAGCGATATGGGTCTTCCATCACCCAGATAACCGCACGACTGCTAGAAAAATGCAAAATCACATGGTATACGCCATGGTAAACCATCAATTCCTCAATCACTCCCAGCACGATTTCGATTTGCTGATCCATGACACTCTCAACCCTGTTCTGGTGAAAAACCGTGTCACGAATGGAGGGATCGCCCTTGAGCTGGCGCCATAACACCGGCTCATCATATAGCCTGTGCGTTAGTGGGAGGTCGCGCAGATCGAAATCGGTGCCGATAAATCCCAGCACAGCGCCCGATAGATTGCGCACAATCTGCACTGCTGTGAGCGAAGGACGCCGCCCAAGCAAGCTGATGTAAGCTTCAGAAAGCAGTGGACCCGTGACTGGCAAGACTTCGCACATGTATGGCCGCTTTGACCGATCTCGACCGAAGGATGCTGCCATCAATCCTTCGGCACTGACATTGCTGCTTATTTGAATCCCGTTAGTATCCAACGCATAAAGCGATTTGCCATAAGGCAGTGTTTTCAGCCCTTCGCTTAGCGCCAGATCAAGCTTTGCGCGATCTGCCCAAACCTGATTGCAGCGCGCCGCCAGTTGCTGTAGTGGTTCCTGCAAAATATTCAATAGCTCCTTGCGCTGATGCGCAATGCTTTCCTGCAATGTCTCTTTTACGTGATGCATTGGTGTCAACCTCACAGCCGTAGCTCTCTGACGGCATTCATATCAAATGACATTCGCTCGATGTGCCGTTTTATGTTGTTTGGATCCGGTGATCGGGCCATCCTACAACATCTCAACGACCCACTTCGTTACTGTCCCGGTTGTATGGGCACACTGCTGACCACGCGCATCGTCGAAAGCTTTGTATTCGTCGACATTCCACATGTCGTAGGTGCGCCCCGTGAATTGTTGCTGCAACTGGCGGCAAGTGACGCCGCCGAATTCTTGGCGGAAGCGCTCGGTGAGTTCCTTCGCCTTTTTGAAGTTATTGATGTGGTGCCCACTGTCTAACTTGTCGCGGTCACGACCATACCTTGCGCTCAAAGCGAGGAGATCCCCAGTTAGAGCACCGCAGACACCCTCCCCAAGAAGGCCGCCACCTCCTGAAAGGCCATGATTAGCTTTCAATATATTAGAAATATCTAATATATAGTACATCTTGCCTTATGAATCTGCAATGGAATGCCTTTAGACTCTTTCGGAATTGGATTATGCTAGCCTACCAAATGATAATTTTCAGCTAATGCAGCTAATGGGGTCGGCTTCGAAATTAGTTAGGCCGCTAAACCTTTATGTAGCGAGGGACCTCAGTTCGCGTCAAACCCTGATGCTCCACCCATCCACTTTCTGTGTTTTCCATGAGTGCGGTAACGCACAGACCCATCCTTCTGTAGCGAGCATCCTTTTTTATATAGCCCGAAACCCAACCGTATCGAGAATAAGTACGCGATGGTTGAAGATTCGCTTCGGGATGTTTTCTGCGAGAGGAATATTCGCGCCATTATCTAAGGAGGATATCCAATGCTCAACTACGAATTGTTACACTACGAAGGCATACTCGTGCTGCATCCCGAAGGGCCGCTTGAAGCGGCAGACTTCACGGTGCTGGCGGGCCAAGTCGATGTTTATCTGGAGGGCCATGGGAAGCTGTGCGGAGTATTGATACACGCAAAATCGTTCCCCGGCTGGAAAGACTTTGGCGCGCTGCTTGCTCACCTGAAGTTCCTCAAGGTGCATCTTAAGAGAATCGAGAAAGTTGCGGTCGTCGCGGATGGCGCTATCGCGAGTATCATGCCGAACATTGCAAACCATTTCGTCCACGCTCAGGTGCAACATTTCGATTTCACGCGCGAGGATGCCGCATGGGACTGGCTCAGGCAAAGCGGCAATCCAGCGGACGCCTAGTTTCATGTTAATGGCATCTGGTACCGGAATAGCATCACGTACTGGAGTCGAAAATCTTTCTTCACGTTTCCTTCGCACCGGTCCTCCCCACGGGCCAAAACAATTTCACAGCTAATCGCTAGTGGTTCTGATTCAGCTTCGCAATCGCTGCGGGATATTCCTGCGGCGGGCTATTTTGGTTTGCATCGAGCTCGGTGCTTCACCCATCCTGCCGTGCTTGCATAACCCTGTCGGCAAGCGTGATGACCTGCTAAAATACTCCAGTTCTGATCACATTCCAAAACATCCATGCAACAAGTACCCGATATCATGACCGCGACCGAGCGTCGCGCCAGCATTGGCTTGGCAAGCATCTATGGCCTGCGCATGCTGGGATTGTTCATCATCCTGCCGATCTTTGCCATTTATGCGCAACATCTGTCCGGCGGCGATAGCCATCTGTTGATAGGCATCGCGCTCGGGGCTTACGGATTGACCCAGGCGATCCTGCAGATCCCGGCCGGCTGGATGTCAGACCGCTACGGGCGCAAGCCGGTGATATACATCAGCCTGATATTGTTCGCGGTGGGCAGCTTCATCGCCGCCGATGCCAGCAACATCTACTGGATCATCATCGGGCGCGTGGTGCAGGGCGCGGGCGCGCTGAACGCGGCGGTGATGGCGCTCACCGCCGATCTCACCCGCGAAGAAGTCCGCACCAAGGCGATGGCGATGATAGGCATCACCATCGGCATCACCTTCTCGATATCGATGGTGCTTTCGCCGATGCTCAACAATGTGTTCGGCGTGCCCGGCATTTTCGCCCTGACCGGTGTGCTGGCGCTGCTGGCGATCGGTGTGGTGAAATTCGTGATACCCGATCCGGCGATCACGCGCTTCCACAGCGACACTGAAGCGAGCTGGGGACATTTCGCCGAAGTGCTGCGCAACAAGGATCTGTTGCGGCTCGACTTCGGCATCTTCTCGCTGCACGCGATCCTGATGTCGGTGTTCATGCAAGTGCCGTTCGTGATGCAGAAAGACGGGCTAAGCCTGTCGCACCATTGGTATATCTATCTGCCGGTGATGCTGGTGGCGTTCGTGCTGATGGTGCCGCCCATCATCATCGCGGAAAAGAAGGCCAAGATGAAACAGATATTCATGCTGGCGATCTTTCTGGCGATGTGCGCGCAAGGGCTGCTGATGTTCGCGCAAAACAGCTTGTGGGGCGTGGCCTTCGCATTGCTGATCTTCTTTACCGCGTTCAACGTGCTGGAAGCCACGCTGCCCTCGATGATCAGCAAGATCGCGCCGCTGGCCTCCAAAGGCACGGCGATGGGCGTGTATAGCAGCGTGCAGTTCCTCGGCGCCTTCTCCGGCGCGGCTGTGGGCGGCGCGTTGATGCAATTTGTCGGCGGCAATTCGGTGTTCGTGTTCGCCATCGTGCTGTTGTTGCTGTGGCTGATCGTCGCATCCACGATGCAGCCTCTGGCGACGGTGCGCACCAAGCTCTATCATTTATCAGAGATGAATGAAGCCGCTGCGGTAGAATTGCAAAAGCAACTCGCGCAACTGCAAGGCGTGCGCGAAGCGATGGTGGTAGCAGCGGAAAACATTGCCTGCCTCAAGGTGGACATGCAGGGATTCGATGAAGCATCGGTAGATAAACTCGTGATGAAAGGAGCATGACATGTCGGTGAACAAAGTGATTCTGATAGGCCGTCTGGGCAAAGACCCGGAAACCCGTTACATGACCAGCGGCGAAGCAGTGACCAACGCCACGCTGGCGACTTCCGAAAACTGGAAGGACAAGAGCGGCGAGAAGCAGGAAAAAACCGAGTGGCATAACCTGGTGTTCTACCGCCGTCTCGCCGAGATTGCCGGAGAATATCTGAAGAAAGGCTCGCAGATCTACGTCGAGGGCAAACTCCAAACCCGCAAGTGGCAAACCAAGGAAGGTCAGGACCGCTACACCACCGAAATCGTGGTCAACGAGATGACCATGCTGGGCGGCAAATCCACCGGCGGCAGTTTCGAAGTGGTGGAGAACAAACCTGCTGCAACGTCATCCGGCAGCAGCGCGGCGCCTGCAAAATCGGCACCCGCAGCCAAAGGCAGCTTCGATAATTTCGACGACGATATTCCGTTCTGAGATATAGTTAACTGGCAATGCAAAAACCACCTGTATCGTTTAAATACAGGGGTTTCTTTGTTTGCCGCTATATGGTTGTTGTTGCACAGAATCTGTGGATACTGTCAGCGGGTATAGATTGCACAGCCTAGGCCAATAACAGACTATTCATCTGCTTCGTAATGGATATCGAGCTTCTTCATTTTTTCCCACAGATTTTTCCGGCTGATGCCGAGCGCAGTGGCTGTTTCCAGGATATGCCCGCCGTGGCTGCGCAGGATGTCCTGGATGAATTTTCTTTCGCATGCATGAAGATATTCGTTCAGTGATTCGACGCTTTGAATATGTTCTGGCGGGGCCATCGGCACTTCATCGAAGAGCAGTTCCGCAGTGAGCACATTTTGTTGGGAGAGGATACATGCGCGCTCCAGGCAATGTTTGAGCTCGCGGATGTTGCCCGGCCAAGGGTGATCCAACAATGCTTTTTCAGCCGACCGGTGCAGTGTGCGTGGGTCGGAATGTTCTGTTGACCATGTTTCGAGCAGCCGTCCAGCCAGCCACGGGATGTCTTCCTTGCGTTCGCGCAAGGGTGGAATATGCAGATGGATGACGTGGATCCGATAATACAGATCTTCGCGGAACTTGCCTTCTTCCACCATTTTTTTGAGATCCTGATGCGTGGCACAGATCAGCCTGATGTCTACAGGAATCGGCGTTTCTCCGCCGACACGGACAATTTGGCGTTCCTGAATGGCACGCAGAAGTTTGACTTGCATCGTTGGCGACATTTCACCAATCTCATCAAGGAACAGTGTGCCGCCGATGGCCAGCTCAAAAACCCCTTTTTTGTCACGAACGGCTCCGGTGAAGGAACCCCTGACATGGCCAAACAATTCTGATTCCAGCAGCGTCTCTGTCAGTGCGCCGCAATTGACTGCGATAAAAGGCGTCGCGCCGGTTGGATCGTGTTGATGGTGGAGCGCCCGCGCCACCCACTCTTTGCCGACACCGGATTCGCCGGTGATCAATACGGAGGTTGAGTTCTGGGCGATCCGGGGGAGCAGCGATTCAACTGTGCGCATTGCGCTGGAGATGCCCAGGTTGTTTTCACCGGCTATTGCCGGCCTTGATTCAACACACAGGCGCTTTACTGTCTCCAGGAGCGCGCGGATATCCAGCGGCTTGGTGAGATAGTCATGGGCGCCAAGTTTAAGGAGCCGCACGGCGCGGTCGATTGTGCCGTAGCCCGTGGTGAATACGAACGGGGGTAGTGTCGTTGCAGTCGCTTTCAATTGCACAAACAGGTCTTCGCCATTGATGTCGGGGAGTTGTATGTCGCTGATGACGACATCGTAATGCTTGTGGGTCAGGGCTTGGATCGCCTCTCGCCCGGTCTTGAACCAGTCGCATTCGAAGTCCTCCAGATCCAGACGATCCGAGAGCGCTTCGCCCATGATCAGGTCGTCTTCAATCAGGCAGATACGATATGGCTTCGCGTTCACGCCGCACCTCCTAAGGGGATGTCTACGGTGAAATGCATCTGGTTATTCGATTCCCTCTTGACGCTGACGTGTCCGCCGAGTTGATTCACGATCTGGTAGGTGACCCATAAGCCGAGACCGTGCCCGCTTTCACCTAACGAGGAGAATGGTTCGAACAGGTGTCCGATCTGCTCATCCGATAGTGTCTTGCCGTTGTTTGCCACGGAAAGCTGCAGTTGATCGTCTGCGATGGCGATATCAAAAGTAACCTCGCCTTGCTGCGATGCTGCCTGAACTGCATTGAGTAGCAAGTTGATCATAATCTGGCGCACAAATGTGGCAGGCAAAGAAACTTCTTCATCTATGCTGTTGTGCCAGCCGATGTGCAAGCCTTTCTTGCGGGCCATGGGTGTGATCAGAGTCAACACATCCTCAATATCCTGTGGCGTCAGGTTGCGGCTGTGTATCTTGGCTTCCACCAGCAATGCGCCCACGGTGTCTTTGATCTGGGTCAGTCCGCGCTCGATCAATGTGATGGTTTTCATCGTGTGCGGGTCTACATCACTATAGCATTTTAGCGTGTCGATGGCTGTGAGCATGCCGCTCAGCGGATTGTTGATTTCGTGAGCTATGCCTGCCGAGAGTTGTCCCAGTGCCGCCAGACGCTCTGACTGCACCATTTTCCTTTCCAGCACCTCCTTATCCTTGAGATCTTTCAGCATCTGTGTATATGCCTCGAAAAGCCTGCCGAGTTCATCGCGATGGGCATAGAGCTCGGGATCCAGATTTTCCGGCCACTTCCTGCTGATTTCTCCCATGCGCGCAGTCAGTTGCACCAGCGGCAATGCCATACGCCAACCCCAATACCAGTTAAAAGGAAGCAGGATGGCGAGAATGATGGCTCCTGCTGACAATCCTTGCCAGGCGATGTGGGCAAAGCGCGGCAGGAAGACACTCTTGGGGTAGACAATGATCAAGGTGCCGAAATGTGCCATCTCATTGGCAATGGGGGTGACGTAATAAAAATATTTCGACCCGGGCAGATTGATCTCCTGCGAACTGAGTTCATCCATCTGGATGATACGGTCTGCGAGCAAGGCATATTCCGGACTCAGTCGACGCATTTCGGTGAGCATGGGGGAAGATTTCGGGTGCGCGGAGACAACAACACGCCAGGTATTGTCGACAACCAGAATGGTTTCCGCATTGACCGGGTTTGAACCCGTTATCGTACTTTCGAGTGGTGCCGAGATGATCTCATACGCCCGCTCTATATCGTCGTGCAGGATCGCTGGAATAAGATTCGATTTAAGCGAATAGCCCATGATCTCCGCATCGACGTGTAAATTCTCTTTAAGATCATCATAGGCGTTAAGCATGAACGTACCCGACACGGCCAGCTCGGTGATGATGATGAGCAGCCCACCCCAGAGAGGAATTTTGTATCTGAAACTGAGGTCCAAAATGCGTTTCATAAGTCGTCCATGGCGCGCATCATTTTGCGTACACCGTCGGAAACCATTGCGCTGCCGGGTGCGAAGCGGTTCAGGTTAATTCGTTTGAACACTTTGTCCACCCTGATTATTTGCCATGCCTAACAAGATTTGTTCTGCCCAAACCAAAGTGGATGCCGCAAGAAAAACAGAAGTCAGAAATAATCGTAATAAATTGATATTAAATAGGAAATAATCATATTTGTTACCAAATGGTAACAATATTGAATAAGAATTTTTGATTTTGTTACCTGATGGAAACATTTTTTTGTATTGGAATATTTATTAAGTAATAAATCAAAGTTTTCTCTGTGTTTCACCTTCAATATCGGGAATATATTTCCCGTTTATTCATGATGATAGGCGACATAAAAGTGTTCTCTGTAGTCGCATGAATATTTAGAGCCAGAA
>JADGRM010000225.1 GCA_017880945.1 Gallionella sp.
CATCACGCTGGTGATCTATATCGCTTTCACCCTGTTCATCACCGAGTGGCGCATGGTGGTGCGGCGCACCATGAACGACCTGGATTCCAAGGCCAATACACGCGCCATCGACAGCCTGCTGAATTACGAAACGGTGAAGTATTTCGGCAACGAGCAATACGAAGCGAACCGCTATGACCACCACATGGAACACTGGGAAACCGCCGCGGTGCGCAATCAGACTTCGCTGGCGCTGCTCAATTCCGTGCAGAGCGTCGTCATCGCCATCGGTATCACCGCGCTGATGTTGCTGGCCGCCGATCAGGTGGTGAAGGGCAAGATGACTGTGGGGGATCTGGTGCTGGTCAACGTGTTCATGATCCAGCTCTATATGCCGCTGCATTTTCTCGGTTTCGTGTATCGCGAGATACGCCACGCCCTGGCGGATATGGAGAAGATGTTCAGCCTGTTGCATGAAGATCGCGAGATCGCGGACGCGCCGAATGCGACAACCTTGCAGGTGGGCAACGCGGCGGTGCAGTTCGAGCAGGTAAGCTTCGCCTATGCGCCCGACCGGCAGATTTTGTTCGACGTGAGTTTTGCCATTCCGGCAGGGCACAAAGTCGCTGTGGTGGGGGCGAGCGGGGCGGGCAAGTCCACGCTGTCGCGCCTGCTGTTCCGCTTCTATGATGTGCAGCAGGGACGCATCCTGATCAATGGCCAGGATATCCGCGGGGTGACTCAAACCAGCCTGCGCGCGGCGATCGGCATCGTGCCGCAGGACACCGTGCTGTTCAACGACACGATCTATTACAACATCGCTTATGGCCGTCCGGGGGCGACGCGCGAAGAAATCATCGCGGCAGCGCAGGCTGCCCACATTCACGATTTTATCGGGTCGTTGCCGCAAGGTTATGACAGCATGGTGGGCGAGCGCGGTTTGAAGCTGTCCGGCGGCGAGAAGCAGCGCGTCGCGATTGCACGCGCGATTCTGAAGAATCCTGCGATATTAATTTTCGATGAAGCGACTTCCGCGCTCGATTCAAAATCGGAAAAAGCGATCCAGGCCGAGCTGCGCACGATCGCGCAAAACCGCACCACGCTGGTGATCGCGCACCGTTTGTCCACCGTGGTGGATGCCGACCAGATACTGGTGATGGATAAGGGACGTATCGCCGAGCGCGGCACGCATCGTGAGTTGCTGGCACAGAACCGGCTTTATGCGCAAATGTGGAATCTTCAGAAACAGGAAGAGCATGCGCTGCCTGCTTATTGATTTTTATTGAGTTTACGGTATGCTTCGCCGTGTGAAGTCGTTGCGGGGCAGGAAAAATAATGAAAAAAAGAATATGGATATTGGCATTGCTCGGTCATGCGCTGGCAGCACAGGCAGCCTATGCCGGGACTCATCTCCATCAAGTCAATCCGGATAATGCGCTTACGCACACCAAGCGGCATAAGGCTTTGTCGCTCAAGGTGCAATCCCATATCGCATTGATTTTCGACGAGCAAACCCAGCTTCCGTTGTACAACAAAAATTCCGAAACGGTCGTGCCGATCGCCTCCATTACCAAGCTGATGACCGCGATGGTCATGCTGGATGCGCGGTTGCCTATGGACGAAGCAGTGAATGTGGTAGAGGACGAACTGAACAAGTTAAGAAGGGCACGTTCGAGATTGCGCGTGGGCATGACGCTCACCCGCAGTGAAATGCTCAAGCTGGCGTTGATGGCCTCGGAGAACCGCGCTGCGCTGGCCCTGGCGAGAAGTTATCCGGGTGGGGCGATGGCCATGGTGGCGGCGATGAATACCAAGGCGCACGTCCTGGGTATGCAGAACACCAAGTTTTTCGACCCAACCGGATTGGACAGCGACAACGTTTCCACCGCGCAGGATCTGGTCAAGATGGTTGCCGCCGCACGCAACTATGCCTTGATCCATCAATACACTACCAGCACATCACATTCTGTGGAGGGTTTAAAAGGGCGCACCATGCGTTTCAGCAATACCAATCCGCTGGTAAGGAATGCATCGTGGGATATTGGCCTGAGCAAGACCGGTTACATCAGCGAGGCGGGACTCTGTCTGGTGATGGAAGCAAACATAAACCAACGTCCGGTCATCATCGTGTTGCTCGATTCGTGGGGAAAACGCACCCGTGTCGGCGATGCCAACCGCATCAAGAAATGGATGGAAAGCTCAAACGGTCGAGAATCGAAGCGCAGCTGAACATCAATCACTATCGACCGGGGGGCACAAGCCCCCCCGAATTTTTATAGGACCTGAAAATGGGCGAATCACTATTACTCATCACCATCATTACCCTGGTTGTTCTGACGATACGCCGGGCGAGGCCGGTGGTATTGGAGAACCCGGTCATCATCCAGCGCCCCGGGCAATACCACATCACCCTCGCGCCGCAACTCAACCGTGCCCAAACCTTCATCGAACAAATCGCCAGGCAATTCTCCGAGTCGCATCCTCCGTCAGGCGATCTTCCCGGCCAGTATTTTGAAGTGCGCGATCCCAGGGTGTTTTCCAAGGGCGCGAGTTCTTACTTGTTGGCGATCGCATTGCGCGGCGGGGTGTTGTATTTTCAGGCGGTCAATCCCAAGCCTCTACTACATGATGCGGACAGTGACTATAAAACCGTGCGCGAATTTTCCGAGTCGGTGCTGCAGCACCATCCACTCTCGGAACCCGTGGATGAACAATGGGCTGAGAAGCTACGCCTCGCTGTCGATACGATCGCAGGGCAGTTGCAGATAGCCGTGAAAATTTTGCCGCAATCGGACTGATGCTGGCTCCAAGTATTGTGCCGGAGACTGATAAGCGCCAATACGTGTTCGCCTGGAAAACACCCGCTGTTCTTTGCTGGTTATGGGAGCGTCATGCTGGCAAAAAACCAAGCTGCTTTAGATTTGAAGCCTTTCCCGCGGTAATGGCGGTAGTCCCCAATGAAGCGTGCCAACCTTGCATATGTGCGTGACACGATTGTTCCCTTCCATGCCGGAATCGGCGTAATTCGAATAAATTGAGAAGGTTTTATTAGGACACCTCCCAAAAGCGGTTTTGCTTCACCAGTGCTTGGACGGCTTGCATAAACAGGAGAAGTCGTGGTTTGCATGTTATTTCCTTTCGACGATTGATGTGGCGTGTCAGTTAAGTGTCTGGCAGCCAAGTTATCTTGGACACCTTATATATATATTGCATCAATGATCATATTTCCTCTGTACGGTACCGCACATGTCAATACAAAATCTCCGGTTCTGTCGAATTAGCCCACCTCAATCGAGAC
>JADGRM010000048.1 GCA_017880945.1 Gallionella sp.
ATAGAACTCGCCGCGATGATACTACAAACCGAAGAATCGTTTAATGGTCGCCAGCACCTCGTTGTGCTGGGGATGGATGACTTTATGCAGTGATTCTTCGTCCAGATTCTGCATCGCACTGTCCAGTTGCGCACGGCGCTCGACCAGGATGTGCGTCACCTCCTCGGCGATGCTCGGGCGCGCCTGCATGATCTCCTCAAAAGCTTCCTTGTCGAGGCGATAGCATTCTACATCCGTCAAGGCGATCACCGAAGCCATGCGAGGGGCGCCAGTCATCAGGCTCATCTCGCCGAAGAAGTCGCCCTTGGTCAGCACATTCAGCCTGCGCTTCTCGCCATTTGGCGCTTCGAGATACACCTCGGTTTCTCCGTTGATGATGACGAACAACCAGTGCTGCGCGGTAGCGCCCTGTTTGGTGATCACATTGCCTTTGGCAAACGGCGCGTACTTCAGGCGTGAAGCCAGTTTGTGCAGCTCGTCATCGGTCATCTGCTTGAACAGCTCGACACGCCTGAGCGTTTTGACACGGCGCAACAATTCGCGCTGCTGCACCGCTTCCTCGTATTTCTCGTTTTCCCTGACGTAATGGACGCTCTGTTCTTCCACGGCAAGCTTGATGCCGGCACGCTCCAGCGCGGTATAGACATGCCAGCGCACTGCCCCGTCGGTCGGGTCATCGGCCGCCAGATCGGCAAGCCAATAACGCAGCGCATAACGCGCATAGCCCTTGTCGATATCCATCAGCACACAATTGGGCGCGGGTGTCTTGGCGACATTGTTGATTTCTGCCTGCAGGATGGCATCCTCGACCGCCCTGACCACCTTGGCCTGAGTCACATCCAGTTTTACGCCAAACCATATCCAGCGTCTCCATTGCACCGGCTGATCGCTGCGCCGTCCCAACACGATGAATTTGTTTTTCATCAGCTGGCTGTTGGGAAACACCACGGTTTCCCAATTGCGCGTCTCGACCAGCGTGGAGCGCCAGCGTATGTCCACCACGCGCCCGGCAATATCGTCCACTTTGATCCAGTCGCCGATCTGTATGGAGTTATCCAGTTGCAGGGCCAGGCCGCCGAGAATATTGCCCAGGGTATCCTGCATCGCAAAAGCGACCACCGCGGTGATCATCGCCGAAGTCGCCACGATGCTGCCCAGATCGAGTCCGGCATAACGCAGCCGCACCAAGCCCCAGGCGATGTAGGCCATGATGACAAAGATATCTTCGGCTATACGCGGCGGGGTCATGCGCGCGAACGGCAAAATGATCCGGAACACCAGCAGGCCCCACAGACGGATCAGCGCGATTCCGCCGCCGATAACAAAGGCCTCGTGCAACACGGTAGCCGCCATGTCGAATTGCATCGCATGGATCAGACTGCTTAAAAATTGTCCGAGCAGGCAGGCAAAGAAAAAGCTCAGCGTGTTGGTGATGCTGCGGCGCTCTTCCTTATGGAAATGAAGCAGGAGCAACGCCAGAGCCAGCGCCATCACCATAACCAGCAGTGATTCTTCACGCCAGAAAAAATGAATTGTAGTATCCCAGAATGACACGATCACTCCCTGCGTCTTGTATGCGGCATTCTACACCAACGAATATTCAGCCAGGCGCCTGGCACGCCGCCAGAATGCCCATGTATCGCCGCGCGTCAGCCGCACACGGCGAATACTGTCCCCGCCCAAAACATCCAGCTGCAATTGCGCAATCTCTCCGGAACGTAACGCCTGCCATAACGGCTGCGCATACCCGCTTTCAAAGTCCTGCAAAGCCGTGCGCCAGGCGGCCAGATCGCCGCGCTGCAAGGCCGAACGCAAACCCGTCCACACCAGCAATTGTTGGCCGTTGCAATCTTCGGCGCGCCATTGCTTCGGCCATGGCGAAAACGGAACGCCCGCTGCTTTGGCGAACATCTCCACCAGAACATCGTCAGAACTTACGCCTTGGAAATTTTCATGTAGTAACGCACCCGCAAGGGGTAGGCCGACGGGTTCCCCGCTGCTGCGCATCGACCCGTTCGCTCTGTCACAGCCGCCCCCCCAAAACCACACGCTGTTGATAATCGACTCGCCGCGCGCTTCGCGGGCTTCGTTGAGCGGATGCGCATACAACAGCATCTGGATCTCGTTGAACAGCTGATGCCAGCGCGCCGCTTCTGAGCCGCTAGGCAATGCCCCGCGCACATCGCCGCCGATCACTTGCGACAGCGGCGTGGTGCGCATCAGCGGCAGCGCGTCCAGCCGCACATACCAGCGTTGCGGATGCGGCGCAAAGAATTCCATGCCCTGCCCGGCAAAGTGCGCATTCAAGCTCGCGCACAACGCCGCCGCTTCCTCGCTGCCGACCTGGACACCGGCCAGCAGCAATTGGTCGCGCTGCAAATTCAGATTCACCGGGTCGGCGCGCAGCCAGCACCCCGCGGCGAGCCCGTCAAAAGCGGCAGAGATCGGCGCAATCGGGGCTTCGCCTTGGAACGGTATATCAAACAACTCACACAACAGATCTTCCAGCGGAAAACCTAAACCATACGTTCGTGCTGCCCCTTCGACTGCGCTCAGGACTAAAGGCTTTGTCGAAGCACCGCGCCCCAGCAGCTTTTGCAAAGCAGGCACAGACAAACCCGCACTAACCTCGGCAGCAAAATCTTTCGGCAGGAATAAGTCGGGGATGACCAGATGGACGGATTTCATAGTGGTTCAGTGTTACGAATTTTTTAAAAATCAGAATTATGTTTCGACAACCAGGAAGATACGCCATCAAGCGAGCGAAAATCATCCACCGCCCTTGCATCGACATCGTCAAAGCGAGCCTGCGTCATGCGCGCGAGGGCGCGCCCCGGCCCGAGCTCCAGAAACACGCGGCAACCGCGTTCGTACAACATATCCAGGCAGCCTGCCCATTCGATCGTGTGATCCAGTTGCAGCGCCAGCTTCTCGATCGCGGTCTCGCGGCGCACCACCCATGCGGCATCGATGCCGGCGACGACCGGTGTGGCGGGTGCAGTCAACGATGAAGCGTTGAGCATCACGCGGAATGGCTGAACCGCATCGCTGAGCAGCGGCGTGTGCGATGCCAATCCAACTTTAAGTGGGGTCAGCTTGGCGCCGCGTTCCGCGGACATAGTGCCCAACTTTGCCAGAGCACCATCCTCGCCGCCGATGACGAATTCTTCTTCGCCGATCGCGATGGCGATCCAGGCGCGATGACCGGCACACAAGCGAGACACTTCGTCGCGGCGCAGACCCTGCAACGCCAACATCCCGCCATGCGTTGCGGCCGCCGCCTGATCCATCAGCGCGGCGCGCGCGGAGGCGATGCGCGCCAGCTCAGCGCCATCGAGCGCACCCGCGCAGGCATAGGCACCCAGCTCACCGACGCTGTATCCGCAGAAGGCCGCAGGCTTCGGTGCATCTTGTCGCAGTGCAGTCCAGAGCGCCAACTGGGTAAGGCAGATCAACGGTTGCGCGATCGCATTGCGGAACATCGCTTCGCTTTGCGCGAGCACATCATGCAGGTGCAAGCCGAGTGCAGTCTCGCCTGCCTTGATGACCTCGGCGGCAGCCGGATGATCCGCGATCATGTCCAGCATCGCCGGATGTTGCGCACCCTGACCGGAACACAGGATGGCCAAGCTCATGACCCGGTACTCATGACTGGTCCGTCTGCAACTGGTGCACGAACCACGCCGCCGCAAGCAGATCGGCGCAACCGCCCGGCGACAGATTTTGTATTGAACACTGGCGATGCAAGGATTCCGCGTGTGCCTGCCAGCCCGGCTCGAACACGCTGCCGCGCTCGAGAAAATCTCCTGCCTGTGTCCGGATGAACCGCAGTCCTTCAACGCCGCCGCGAAACAGCACGTTAGTGTCCAGAGTTTCGGCCAGCAACACAAAGAAGGTATGCAGCAGCGCATGCCGGGTGACGGCACCGCGAGCCAGCGCACTGCGCAAGCCGGGCAGCGCGATCTCGAAGACAGTTGGGAAACCTTGCAGCGCTTCGCCGCGTGCACCGGTGACGCCGTGGCGCGCCGCCATCAGTTGCCCGTGCGAGGGTATCGCGGCGCGTGCAACCGCGATGGCGCGCAGATCGCGGCTCCAGTTGGCCGTGACGATAGCGCGCAGGTTTTCATCGGATGGAGCTATGTTGCGTGCAGCTGCGCAGCCCGCGGCAGCGGCGAGTATGCCGTGCGTGAAGATCGCGCCCCGGTGCGTATTGATGCCGCGCGTGGCGCGCAACATGTGCGACTCGGCAGCGAGACCGAGTTGCTGCAACTCGGCAAATCCGGCATCGCGCATCCCTGCTGCCGCAATGGCGACAAAGTATCCGCGCAGCGAGAACAGGCTGCGCACAAAGGTTGCGGCATTCATGTCGAGGTGCGCGCCGTTGTCGCGAAAGCTGACCAGCCCCGGCTTGGGATACAGCGCAAGCTCCTGATACAGGCTGCGCACCGCCAAGAGAGCAATATGACGCGCGATGCGGTGAGCGCCGCGCCGTGAATCCGGCTCCGCGACAGCGACTGTTTTGTGATGCAGTTGATTCATGCCAGCAGCTCCAGCAGTTCGCGTGCATCGACCAGTTCCGCGCTGGATGCACGCTTCACCAATACGCGTTGATCATCGCCGGACTTCAATGTCGACCATTCGCGCCATGACACGGCGCTGCTTCCGCCGAACAGCACTTCACCGTCGGCGCGCAAACCGCTTGATTGTTCCCAGCGCGCCAGCAGCGCGATGCCTTGCTGCAATTGCGTATTCGATAACGGATGCCAGAGGAGGTCAATGTCCGATTGCGGGGTCAGGTAGTTGAGGCCGCTCAACGCCTGCCATGCCAGCGAGCCGAACACGCGCAGCTCAAGATCGATGTGGATTGCCGCGGCGTCCAGTTCGGCCAGCGCAGGCTGCCACGCGGCAGGAGCATGGGCTATCGCATCGGCGAGCCGCAACGGTGGTGTGTATCGGGCGATGTCGTGCGCGGCCACGGCCAGCGCAATGCGGTGTTTGCCTTGCGCTGGCGGCAGTGCCAAGCCGACTGCGATGGTGTCGGTAATGCCATTTCCCATTAAAAATGGCATTAATTGTAGGAGCGGGCCATAACCAGCCACTAGGCTGTTGTTCTTTGACAGCCTAGTGGAATGGCTATAACCAATGACTTGACCAGCGTCCTTTGCTGGGTTAGTCAGATGGCTAGTAGTCATATCAGTAGTTCCATCAAAAGTTTTTCGGACACCGGCGAAATCTTTGTCAGCCACGAGCTGACGTGCGACCACCAGCGGCCTATCCGCCGCCAGCCATGCGGCAACTTGCGCGTGCATCGCGTCATCGGTGATTTGCGCGGCCACCGACGCGCGGCATTCCGGCCGTATCCACACCAGGCCATGTCGATCCGGCTTGAATAGTGGAGCGGACTCAGGCACTGGCTAACACACGCTGTGTGACCGGGTCGGCAAACATCCGCCCGCCGCGCTCAAGCCCGCGGACACGGCGATGATCGGTCGCATCGACATGTTCCAGCGCATCCGTCAGGCAGGCTGACAGATCACCTTCCCACAATGCGTCGAGGCCGCCCATCAACAGGTAATTGTGCGCACCCGGTGCGAACACCGGCGAAGAGATGCTGAGTTCGGCCAGCCTCTCCTCGCTGATACGCGTCACCCGCGCCATGGCCGCGAGACCCATCACGCGTATCTCGGCCTGGGGCAGCGCGGCGCACACGTCCGCCATCATGCCATTGGCGAGGAATCCGCCGGATAGCGCCTGTTCGTACACCAGGCTGATGATGGCATGTCCGCGCCGGCGCGCCATCTCCACGCACTTCGCCAGATGCGCCATGTAGCCGTTCAGGCCGAGCATCTCGTCGCGATGGCGCAGGCGCTGTCCGCTGGTGTCGACCAGAAACACAATGGGCCGCGCGGGATGATCGTGTATCACCGCGAGTACCGCAGCCGCCATCGCGAGCGCGAGCTCGGCGCCGACTTCGGTGTGGTTGGTGGTGCCGATCACCGCGAAAGTGTGCTTGCCGCAGCGACCCTGCCCCAACAGGAGATCGCCTTCCTGGCGCACCTCATGACCGGCAGGGAACATCTGTTCGACGACTTTTTTCCATTCCATGTTAAGGCGCCTCAATTAATGAAACATGTCCGAAAAACTTTTGACTAGACACCCGTAGGAGCGGGCCATGCCCGCGATAGCATTTTTGTTCGCGGGCATGGCCCGCTCCTACACAAGGCTCACCCATCTGATCGCGGGCACGAAAAACTTTTGTTCGGGCACCCGCATGGCCCGGTCCTACAAAATGCTCAACTGTGTTTTTGAGGATATTCATTTTGCCCTGTGTCCCTGCGCAGCCGCGACGAACTCGTCGTTGTCCATCATCGCCAGCGCATCCGGGTCGGCCCAGCCCAGCTCGCGCCAGATGTCGCGGCCATCCTTGCAGGCACCGAAGCGCTTCACCCGGTCGGCCAGCAGTTGATGTTCCTGCTCCAGCGCTGCCAGTGACCAGTCGTCACCCTTCTCGATGCTTGCCGTGATCGCGTGCTGAAAAGCGGCGATGCCATCCGGCACGATCATGTCGCACTCGCCGAGCAGATAGCGGTGCTTGCCGCCGACTGTGCGCCACACCAGCGCGCGGTCGCGCGAATCGTATTCTTCCACGCCGCGCGCGGTCTCGATCACTTCCGGACCGGACAGGCCGAGCCGGCCTTCTTCGCTCATGATGATCGTGCTGGCGCAACGCGCGGCGATACCCATGCCGCCGAAGCACCCGTATTGCCCGCCGATCGCAACGATCACCGGCACGCCTGCCGCACGCGCCGAGAGTATCGCGCGCATCACTTCCGACACGGCGATCAGCCCGGCATTGGCTTCCTGCAGGCGCACCCCGCCGGTCTCAAGCAGCAGCAACACCGCCGCCGGATGATCGCGCACCGCGCGTTCCAGCACGCCGACGATTTTGGCACCGTGCACCTCACCCACCGCCCCGCCCATGAAGCCGCCTTCCTGCGCGGCGATGAAAATCTGTTTTTCCGCGATGCTGCCCTGTCCGATGATCACGCCATCATCGAAAGCGGCAGGCTGCTCCAGTATCGCCAGATGGGGACTGGTCACTCGATCTTCGGCAAACAGCCATTCATGAAAACTGTCCGCATCCAGCAGACCGGCGATGCGCGCTCGGGCGCTGCTCTCGTAATAGCTGTGTATCATTGCTGTGCTCACTTTTCTTTCTTTGGCATTTGCTTTGGCATTTGGCCTTTGGCGGTATAGGTCTCGATCGCCTGATCGAGACGCAGGCTGACAATGGCCGGCGTGGCGCCCGCATCGTTCACCAAAATCCGTATGTCACCGGCACGATGCCGCGCGAAGAAATCGCCCATCACCGCCTGCCAGATAGCCCCGAAACCCCGCGCTGCAGTCGACACCTCGATCTCGCACGCACCGCCGAGTGCGGCCGGTTCCACCATCACCTCGAGATTGCCCGAGCCCAGCACGCCCACAATGGCGGCCACGCCCGGCGTCGGCTTGCCGCCGTCAAAACGATACTTTAGATTTTCCATAGTCATGTTGTTCGCGCCTTTACTTTGTAGCAGCCGTCATTCCGTCAGCCCTCTCCCTAACCCTCTCCCGCAAGCGGGCGAGGGGACAATTGCCCTCTCTCCCTTTGGGGAGAGAGTTGGAGAGAGGGGGACGAAATGACGATCATGTAATTCACAATACATCACCAGTTCCTAAACCGCACCGGAGGCTGATACAGCCCCCCCGAGGCGCGCACCAGATCCTTTATCGATCTTGCGGCGAGCAGATCGCGCGTGGCGTCGCGCTTGTCGATGCCGAGATCCTCGGCGCGCTGGATCACACCGCGATCGCGCAGGTTCTCCACGATGCGCAGATCGCGGCCCAGGCCCATCTCGGTGTATCCCGCGACGCCGCGTATCGCCTGTTCGCGTTCTTCGGCATTGGCGCACAACAGCAGATTGGCGATGCCCTCCTCGGTGAGGATGTGGGTGACATCATCGCCGTAGATCATCACCGGCGGCAGCGGCATGCCTGCCGATTCAGCGAGTTTCCAGGCATCCAGTTCAGCGACGAAGGCGGGTTGCATATGTTCGCGGAAAGTCTCGACCATCTGCACCACCAGTTTGCGGCCGCGTGGAATGCCGGGACGCTGGCTGCGCGCCTGCTCACCGGCACGCAACCAGGCCGGGCTGGCATGACGCCGCCCTGCGGCATCCGCGCCCATGTTCGGCGCACCGCCGAAGCCCGAGATGCGATCCAGCGTGGCGGTCGAGCTATTGCCGGCGAGATCAATCTGCAGTGTCGATCCGATGAACAGATCGCAGGCATAATGGCCTGCCGCCTGTGAAAATGCGCGGTTCGAACGCATCGTGCCATCCGCACCGGTGAAGAACACATCGGGGCGCGCGGCGATGTAATTCTCCATGCCGAGCTCGGAACCGAACGAGTGGATCGACTTCACAAAACCAGCTTCGATCGCGGGGATCATCGCGGGATGGGGATTGAGTGCCCAGTGGCTGCAAATCTTGCCCTTCAGCCCGAGGCTCGCCGCGTAGGTGGGCAGCAGCAATTCGATCGCGGCGGTGTCGAATCCGATGCCGTGGTTCAGGCGCTGCACGCCATACTCCGCGTAAATGCCCTTGATCGCCATCATCGCCATCAGCACTTGTATCTCGGAGATCTGCGCCGGGTCGCGGGTGAACAGCGGCTCGATGAAATGCGGGCGCGGGCTGGGGATCACGAAGTTCACCCAGTCGCCGGGGATATCCACGCGCGGCACCTTGTCCACCAGCTCGTTCACCTGCGCGATCACGATGCCGTTCTTGAACGCGGTGGCCTCGATGATCGCGGGCGTATCCTCGGTGTTCGGGCCCGTGTACAGATTGCCCTGTGCATCGGCGGATTGCGCGACCACCAGCGCGACATGCGGCGTCAGGTCGACGAAATAGCGGCTGAACAATTCGAGATAAGTGTGGATCGCACCGATGCGTATCTGCCCCTTGCCCACCATGCGCGCCAGCCGCGCGGCCTGCGGGCCGGAGAACGAGAAGTCCAGTTGCTCGGCGATGCCGAGCTCGTACAGATCGAGATGCTCGGGAAGCGCCAGCACCGATTGCAGCATGTGCAATTTATTCACCCGCGCGGGATCGACGCGTGTCAGCGCCTGCGCCAGAAAATCAGCCTGCTTCTGATTGTTGCCCTCCAGGCACACGCGGTCACCCGGTTCGAGCACGGCTTCCAGTAGTTGAACCGCCATATCGGCGGGCACCACTTTGTCGCGCTGCGATGCGCCCAGCGCCGATGCGGCACGGGCCAGTTTTTGGTTGCGTCTCTGGCGTTCGTGATCCCAGATTTTTTCGGTGGGGTTGGGCATGATGATTATTTGGAGCTGATCCCTTTAGTTATCTGAGCGTATGTCCGCTTTCAATTGCAGTCAAACAAATCACTTCACATCATAAATAACATGGTTTGGCCCAATGATAGAGCGAAGCATCTGCTTTAAATTTGTGGCTATCTGATCTTCATTAAGTTCTATTGTGATACGGATAGTTTCTTTATATATAGTACGCTTGATTTCTTTATCATTTAATGCTTCGATTTCATCGACAGTTTTTCCTTCTTTGTACCCACGCCTAATCAATCCAGCAAATAAGTCTGCGCCCTGCAAAGGCAAAAATTCTTTGTCGTCCTCAAATCTTGGTGTTGCACCGTAATATTTTTATAATTCCGCCGGTACATTACTAAGATATTCATCCCAAGAAGAAACAAGGATATTTTTATTGATATGATTATCAAAAATAAAATCTATTTTTTCCTCTGAAAAATAATCTTTCATTTCGCCCCTACTCTGATAAAACATCCCCATTAGGGCACGAAATGTAAAAAAGTAAGGATCTTCTGCGTAAGCCCAATCAATATTCATATTGGGTACAAAGATACGCGCTCGAGCCCGCTTCAAATCATTTTTGTTTATTTTTATCGAAATAAATCCAAGAGAGTGTCTGTAGAGCGTATCTAAAAAAAAACCTATGTTGCTAATGCGCTCTGGAGTAGTCATTTCACCGAAATGAAAATGGTAATTCCCTTGATTATCTAATAGCCCCCACTTAGGAAGCATTTTTTCCCATTCCACAGAAAATTGTGCCCAATTTTCAGACATGGAAATGCATCCGGCCATAACAAATAGCCCGCTTTCATCCTAACTCTCATCAATAAATGCTTGCAGCACCATAATTAAAGGCGCTTGGGGTCATGTCTTGCATTAACACCGCCCTTTTATAAAACCCAAAAAATCAAAGTGTGGTTGCCGCCGGATTGGATTTTCAAGCTTGCCCCTCGAACAGATCGGGACGCGTATCTGCAATATGCTGCAAGCTTTGATGCAATCTCGGCACCTCTACTGCAACCACGTGCCAAAGCGTTGCATTGTTGATTCCGAAATAGCCATGAGCCAAACGATTGCGCATTCCAATTAACTCACGCCACGGTATCTCGGGCATTTTTCCGCGTATTTCTTCAGGGATGTTTTTTGCGGCTTCACCGAAGAGCTGCACATTCCACAGTGTTGCATCGTAGTTAAGCCCATTGGCCTCAAAATCTTCGCGGGTCATACCGTGCGTGTAGCTCATCACCTTTTCGCAAAAGCCCTGCAAATCGTCGAAATACAGCTTCCACTCACGCGACATAGAGAGCTTCCATTTCGATGTAAGGCTTAAGTTGAGGACGCACGGCATCCAGGCTCACGAGATCAATCTCGCAATGCAGATGGTCTTCCAGATAGAACAGCAGGTCGAAGTAATTGCGATAGTTTTCACCGCCTTCAAACTCTACCAACACATCGAGGTCACTATCTTCACGCGCTTCGTCGCGCACTATCGAGCCAAACAATGCCAAATGCTTTACGCCAAATCGTTCAATGATTATCTGTTTATGCGATTCAAGAAAATTCAAAGCATCCTGTTTTTTCATGGTCTGTACTTGCCTTTCACCGAAATAGTGGCTGCTGCGATTTTAGCCAAGAAACAGAAAGAGGACAGCATCATTTTTTCTTCCAAGTCGTACATCCGGGCAGGTCTATTTCCCCGCAACCCTCAGTCAACCAAAATCAAAATCTGCCGTCACTGTTTGACCCACTTGCAATGTGGCACCGACACCCTGAAGGACGATGGTGTTCATGCCAAAAGTCACCGCGCCCTCTACACGGGCATCCTGCCGATAGCTTTGCAAGGTATCCCCGACTTCGCTGCTGATTGTAGCAGTCTGCGGATCAACATTGGGGATGGGACAGCGCGG
>JADGRM010000226.1 GCA_017880945.1 Gallionella sp.
CCGCTGGGCCTGACCGCCACACAAAAATATTGCGAGATCGGCGGCAACCTTTCCACCAATGCGGGCGGTATCAATGTGCTGCGCTACGGCAATGCGCGCGACCTGGTGCTCGGGCTGGAAGTGGTGTTGCCGGACGGGCGCATCTGGAACGGCCTGCGCAGCCTGCGCAAGGATAACTCCGGCTATGATCTGAAACATCTGTTCATCGGTGCGGAAGGCACGCTGGGTATCATCACCGCCGCCGTGCTGAAACTTTATCCGCGTCCGCAAGCGGAAGCAACGGCGTGCGTGGCGGTGCGCGATCCGGCGGCTGCGGTCGCACTGTTGTCGCACCTGCGCGCGACCTGCGGCGACAAGATCAGCGCCTTCGAGATCGTCGCGCGTTCCTGCCTCGACCTGGTGTTCAAGCACATCCCCGGCACGCGCGAACCATTCACAGGCAAACACGAGTGGATCGTCATCACCCAATTGGCCGACGTGCTGTCTGCGCCGCTGGATGAGGCCTTGGGGGAAGCGCTGCGAACTTTCGGCACCGGCATCATCGAGTTCGACATCTCCTCAAACAAAGATCACGCCGAACGCTGGTGGAAACTGCGCAAGCACATCAGCGAGGCTCAGAAATGCGAGGGTATCAGCATCAAACACGATGTGTCGGTGCCGATCAGCCGCATCGCCGATTTCATTGCGCGCGCCGACGCCGCATTGCACAACGCCTTCCCCGGTATTCGTATCGTGGCATTCGGACACATGGGCGATGGCAACATCCATTACAACATCTCGATGTTGGATGCGAAGCAAAACCAGGCATACATTGCACAGCAGGAAGCAGCGGTGAACAAACTGGTGTATGCGGTGGTGCGCGAACTCAACGGCAGCATCAGTGCCGAGCACGGCCTGGGGCAACTCAAGCGCGATGCCATCCGCGACTACAAAGACCCGCTGGAGATGGAATTGATGCGCACCGTCAAGCAGGCACTCGACCCGAAGGGGCTGATGAATCCGGGAAAAGTATTGTAGCGGGCCATGCGGGTGCCCGGACATAACCAGCCACTTGGCTGTCGTCTTTTGACAGTCTAGTGGAATGGCTAGTAGTTCCATCAATAGTTTTTCGTATCCGCGATCAAGCTGTTCGCGGGCATGGCCCGCTCCTACAGGGGTAGTTGGTGTTTCATCATTGTGGGTGGCGATTTGACATGCCCTTTAGGCAAAGCAGAGTAAAAAGGAGACACACATGGCAGCTCAACCTGAAATCACCAACATGGCATTGTTCTGCGATTTCGAGAACGTGGCATTGGGCGTGCGCGACGCCAAGTACGCGCAGTTCGATATCAAGAAAGTTCTGGAGCGCCTGTTGCTCAAGGGCAGCATCGTGGTCAAGAAGGCCTATTGCGACTGGGATCGCTATAAGGAATTCAAGGCGACGATGCATGAAGCCGCCTTCGAGCTGATCGAGATCCCGCATGTGCGCCAGTCGGGCAAGAACTCGGCCGACATCCGCATGGTCGTGGACGCGCTCGACCTGTGCTACACCAAAGCCCATGTGGACACCTTTGTCATCATCAGCGGCGATTCGGATTTTTCGCCGCTGGTTTCCAAGCTGCGCGAGAACAACAAATATGTGATCGGCATCGGCGTGAAGGATTCGACCTCCGACCTGCTCAGCGCCAACTGTGACGAGTTCATCTTTTACGACGATCTGGTGCGCGCGCAGGAAGCGAAAAAGAAACAGGCCTCCAAGAAAGCTCCTGCCAAGCCTGCCGCCGGAGCGGCGAAATCTGCCGAAGCAAAAGGCGAAGACGACAAGCGTCAGGAGGCGCTCGACTTCATCGTCGAGACCGTCGAAGCATTGATCGCCGAGCGTGGCTCGGATGAAAAAATCTGGGGCTCGATGGTCAAGACGACCATGCAGAGGCGCAAACCGGGATTTACCGAATCGTATTACGGCTATCGCTCGTTCAAGGAATTGGTCGAGGACGCACAGAAACACAAACTGCTGACGGTGGTGCGCGACGAGAAGTCGGGACAGTACACGATACGTTTGCCTGTGGCCGACTAACGAACCGGGCTATTGACGAACAGCCGGTTTGTGACATAACCGGAGATTCGTTGAAAGGGTCACCGAATTCCAAAAAATCAAGGCTCAGATTTCAGAAACCATAGAATGATATAGAAGAGAGGATGGGGCATGAAGACAACCATGCGCGGTTCGATTTTTGTTTTATTTGCAGTTTGTGGAATGCTGTTTTCCGTGAACAATGCGGAAGCTGAAATAAATATGGCAGAGCGAGAGCAGGTTCAAACGATTGTTTGGGTGGTTGAATTTTTGTCGTTCGTCACTGTCATGGCGATTATCTGGTTTGTTTGGCGAATCAGCAAACGAGATATCGAAAACAAAAAATCGAAGCAAAAACATTCATAGGGCGGTGGCACTTGCAGATATTGGAGTGCGGGCTGAGACGATAGCTGACTATTGCGACAAGCACAGTGTGCAAGAAGCGGACATTGACCATGCTTGCTGAATTAACATGATTGTCACAAGGCCACTCACAAAATTCCGGACACCCTCATCAGGCCGGCAAAGTTGATTTGATTGTTTTATATGTTCGTTACCACACAGACCGGCGGCAACATTAGGTTCAATCTGAACTCTTCACAGGGAAAGCCTGTCAATTTAGATGAAGGAGTCTGATCATGAACAAGAATCAAGTCAAAGGAGCTCTAAAAGACGTCGCCGGTAAAGTGCAGGAAGAGATTGGAAAGCTGGTCGGCAGCAAAGAACAGCAAGTCAAAGGTCTCGGCAAACAAATATCCGGAAAAGCCGAAAAAACCTATGGTGATGCAAAGGAAGTCGTCAAGGATGCAAAAAAGCCTTCCTGATTCCAGGAATAAAGGATCTTGTGGGTTTGTTCCACACAGGTCGCTTTGCAACTAAACTTTTTTTCGATGACGATCCAGAGATTTCCTGAAATGGAATGATATGTGGATGTGGCTCAATTTCTAATCTATGAAAATAGATGGAACTTTATCCCCGTATCAATCCTAATTTGGACACAGCCGGATCCGGTAGTTTTGTCTGAATTATTTACCATGGAGAAAATAAATGGAACATACCCTGCCCCCACTGCCTTATGCGCTGGATGCGCTGCAGCCCCACATATCCAAGGAGACATTCGAGTACCACTACGGCAAGCATCATCAGGCCTACGTGACCAATCTTAACAAGCTGATCAAGGGTACTGAATTCGAGAGTGCTGCGCTGGAAGAC
>JADGRM010000227.1 GCA_017880945.1 Gallionella sp.
TGGTGTTCTATCAGCGCAGCCCGCGCCATGTCAACGTTGCGCAAGCCAAACTTCTGGCTGGGACATTGCCACCTTTCGTGACCGTGGTCGGGTTGTTTGTCAATGCCGAAGCGGCATTCGTGCGCGAGGTGTTGGCGAATGTGCCGTTGGATATGCTGCAATTCCACGGCGACGAAACGCCGGAATATTGCGCACAATTCGACCGGCCTTATCTCAAAGCGATCCGCGTCAAAGCCGGGGTGGATTTGCTACAATGTGCGTCTGATTTTCGCAGTGCCAAAGGATTGCTGCTGGATGCCCATGTGGAAGGGATCCCGGGCGGTACAGGTACTGCATTCGATTGGACATTGATCCCGAAGCAGTTGCCGTTGCCGGTGATATTGTCAGGCGGGTTGGATGCAGAAAATGTCGCGACAGCAATCAAACAAGTGCGGCCCTATGCAGTGGATGTGTCCAGTGGTGTAGAAGCCGGCAAAGGAATCAAGGACGCGGCGAAAGTCGCCGCGTTCATCAATGAGGTTAAGCAGATTGACTTACAACTATCCCGATAGCACCGGCCACTTCGGCCCATACGGCGGCATCTATGTCGCGGAAACCCTGATGGGCGCGCTGGATGAATTGAACCAGGCTTATGAAAAATATCGCCACGATCCCGAATTCGTTGCCGAACTGAATTACGACCTCAAGCACTATGTGGGTCGTCCCAGCCCGATCTATCACGCCAAACATCTGTCCGAGCATCTCGGCGGCGCGCAGATCTATCTTAAACGCGAAGACCTCAACCACACCGGGGCGCACAAGGTGAACAACACCGTTGGCCAGGCGCTGCTGGCCAAACGCATGGGCAAGAAGCGCGTGATCGCCGAGACAGGCGCGGGGCAGCATGGCGTGGCGACCGCGACCGTCGCGGCGCGTTACGGCATGGAGTGCGTCGTGTACATGGGTGCGGCAGACATGCAGCGGCAGTCGCCCAACGTGTTCCGCATGAAGCTGCTCGGCGCGACCGTGGTGCCGGTGGAGAGCGGTTCAAAGACGCTCAAGGATGCGCTCAACGAAGCGATGCGCGACTGGGTGACCAACATCGAAAATACCTTCTACATCATCGGCACGGTGGCCGGACCGCATCCGTACCCGATGATGGTGCGCGACTTCAATGCCATCGTCAGCAAGGAATGCGTGGTGCAGATGCCGGAACTGGCGGGTCGCCAGCCGGACATGGTGATCGCCTGCGTCGGAGGCGGCTCGAACGCGATGGGCGTGTTCTATTCCTACATCGACATGCCCGGCGTAAAGCTGATCGGCGTTGAGGCGGGAGGGCATGGCATCGCCAGCGGGCAGCATGCCGCGCCGCTGACCACCAACAGCCCGGTCGGTGTGCTGCACGGCAACAAGACCTATCTGATGCAAGATGAGAACGGCCAGATCATCGAGACGCATTCGATCTCCGCCGGGCTGGATTATCCCGGCGTCGGTCCCGAACACGCCTGGCTGAAGGACAGCGGACGCGCCGAATATGTGGCGATCAACGACGACGAGGCGTTGCGCGCTTTCCATGAATTGTGCCATCTGGAAGGTATCATTCCAGCGCTGGAATCCAGCCACGCATTGGCGCACGCGATGAAGATCGCGCCGACCATGGGCAAGGACAAAGTGTTGCTGGTCAATCTGTCCGGGCGCGGCGACAAGGATATCAATACAGTGGCGCGTCTGTCGGGGATCACGCTATGAGCCGCATCCAGATCACCTTCGACAAGCTCAAACAACACAAGCGCAAGGCGCTCATCCCGTTTTTTACCGCGGGCGACCCTGATCCTGAACTTACCGTGCCATTGATGCATGCCTTGGTGGAATCAGGCGCAGACGTGATCGAACTGGGCGTGCCGTTCTCCGACCCGATGGCGGACGGCCCGACCATCCAGCGCGCTTCCGAGCGCGCGCTCAAGCACGGGGTCGCGTTGCATCACGTGCTCGATATGGTCGCCGAATTCCGCCGCAGCAATACCGGCACTCCCGTCGTGCTGATGGGTTATGGTAATCCGATCGAAGCGATGGGCTGGGAGACCTTTGCGCAACGTTGCGCGGAGGCCGGTGTGGACGGCGTGCTGACGGTGGACTTTCCGCCGGAAGAAGGCCACGAGGCGTTCGCGCATTTGACCAAACACGGCATCGATCCGATCTTTTTGCTTGCCCCGACCAGCACCGATGCGCGTGTGGAACGCGTCGCCAAACAGGCGAGGGGCTACGTGTATTATGTTTCGCTGAAGGGTGTGACCGGCGCGGGGCATCTGGATCTGCACGCCATCGAACAAAAGATCCCGCAATTGCGCAAGCATATCAATCTGCCCATCGGCGTCGGTTTCGGCATCCGCGATGCCGCAACTGCGCTGGCGGTGGCGAAGCTGTGCGATGGCGTGGTGGTGGGCAGCCGCATCGTGCAGGAGATCGAGAATTCGACTGTTCAGAACGTCGTGGCCAACGTGAGCAAACTGGTCAAAGAATTAAGACAGGCGGTAGATCGGGCGTAGGCCGGGCTACGCCCGACATGGTGGGCATAGCCCACCCTACGCAGTTATCGCATAGATGTGAGGAGAAAATACCATGAGCTGGTTTCAAAAATTATTGCCACCCAAGATCAAGCGTCGCGAAGGCGATGCCAAGAAGAACGTGCCGGAAGGATTGTGGACCAAATGCCCGTCCTGTCAGGCTGTGCTGTATCACTCCGATCTGGAGAAGAACCAGAGTGTCTGCCCGAAGTGCAAGCACCATCACCGCATCACCGCGCGCACCCGTCTGGATTTGCTGCTGGACAGCGAAGGGCGCTTCGAGATCGGCGCGGAAGTGTTGCCGATAGACACGCTCAAGTTCAAGGACAGCAAAAAATATTCTGATCGCCTGGTCGCTTCCAAGCTCAGCACCGATGAAGACGACGCGCTGGTGGTGATGCAAGGCAGCATCCACGCGGTGCCGGTGGTTGCCGCCGCATTCGAATTCAACTTCATGGGCGGTTCGATGGGCTCGGTGGTGGGCGAGCGATTCGTGCGCGGCGTGCAGGTCTCGCTGGAACAAAAATGCCCATTCATCTGCTTTGCCGCCAGCGGCGGTGCGCGCATGCAGGAAGGCTTGCTGTCACTGATGCAGATGGCAAAGACCTGCGCCGCGCTGACGCAACTCAGCCAGGAACGGCTGCCGTTCATCTCGGTGCTGACCGACCCGACCATGGGCGGCGTGTCCGC
>JADGRM010000049.1 GCA_017880945.1 Gallionella sp.
CTCCAGCCTGGAAGAGACCGCCTCCAGCATGGAAGAACTGACCTCGACCGTGAAGCAGAACGCCGAGAACGCCAAGCAGGCCAACCAACTGGCGGCGAACGCATCGGACATCGCGGTCAAGGGCGGGCGGGCGGTGAATGAAGTGGTCGACACGATGGCCTCGATCAGCACCAGCTCGAAGAAGATCGGGGACATCATCAGCGTGATCGAAGGCATCGCGTTTCAGACCAACATCCTGGCGTTGAACGCCGCAGTCGAAGCCGCCCGCGCCGGCGAGCAGGGGCGCGGCTTCGCGGTCGTCGCGGCAGAGGTGCGCAACCTGGCGCAACGCTCGGCTGCTGCAGCAAAAGAGATCAAAGTCCTGATCGGCGACTCGGTGGACAAAGTGGATACTGGCTCCAAACAGGTGGATCAGGCCGGTGCGACGATGGAAGAGATCGTCACTGCGGTGAAACGCGTCACCGACATCATGGCCGAGATATCTGCCGCCTCCGACGAGCAGAGTACGGGCATCGAGGAAGTCAATCGGGCGATCATCCAGATGGACGACGTGACGCAGCAGAATGCGGCACTGGTGGAAGAAGCGGCGGCCGCGGCCGAATCAATGCAAGAGCAGGCGAACAACCTGTTTGCAGCGGTGGGCGTGTTCAAGCTGAAAGAAGGCAGTGGCGGCGCAGAGACAGCTGTCACTAAAGTAACTAAGCTTGCTGCCAAACCTGCTATCGCGCATCGCGCCCCGACCCGTCACGCCCTGACCATAGCTCCAATGCACAGGAAAGGGGACCGGACATGAACTACGGGAAGTCACTGCTTGACCGTATCATGGTGACTGCGGCAAAAAAGATGCGTTGCGAAAAGGGAACACTCTTTCTCTACGACGAAAAGACCAGGGAGTTGTGGTCGGCCGTCATTCAGCACGAATTCATTAACGATATTCGTGTTGAACCGCCGCAAGGACTTGCGGGATATTCCTTCTGGAAAGGCGAGGTCGTCAGTGTGCCGGACGCGTACGCGGACAGCCGCTTCAATAAGGAAATCGATAAGCAGACCGGCTTTACCACCCGGTCGGTACTATGCATGCCCGTGACGGACAAGGCGGGCAAAAGCATCGGCGTCGCGCAGATGCTGAACAAGCTGGACGGAACTCCGTTCAACGACGACGACGAGAAACACCTCAAGACCGTTGTCACAGAAATCTCGGAAACGCTTGGCAAGTCGGAAAGCTGGACATCCCGCATCCCCGGAGTCATCTTGGCAGCATTCGTTGCGACTTCTGGATGGATTTTCCATGAATCACTTTCTGGTGTGTTGAAAAGTTCTCTCAGCACCGTACTCTTTGTCGTAATGTTTGGTGTACTTCTTAGCAATGTGTTCATCCTGCGAATGGCATATCTTCCGGGCATTCAATTTTGCATGAGGCAGTTGCTGCGGTTCGGCATCGTCCTTATGGGAGCGGGCATCATGTTTAGCGATGTGCTGAAGATCGGCGGAACCTCCCTGCTGCTGATATGCGCGGTCATATCGATTGCGTTCGTCGTGGCGCATGCATTGGGAAGGCTGTTCGGTATCCCGCTCCGATTGGCAACCCTGATTGCCGGCGGAACCGCCATATGCGGTGGTAGTGCTATCGCGGCGCTGACGCCGGTGATCAAGGCAAGTGATGAGGACTTATCATTTGCCATCGCGATGAATACCCTGCTGGGGACGTTCGCTGTAATTTTTCTTCCGTTGATAGGACATTATTTCGGTTTGAGCAACGCAATATTCGGGCTTTGGGCGGGAACCGCGGTTAACGACACCGCCCAGGTCGTGGCGACAGGCCAATCGTATAGCCCGGTCTCGGGCGACATTGCGACGATCATCAAGCTGACGCGAAATGCCCTGATGGTTGCGATCATTCCCGTGGTCGCGTTTGTCTATATCAACTACATAGGCGGGCAGATCGGCGGAAAGAATGTCCCATTCCTTACCCAGGCCAAGCGGTCGATCCCAGGATTTGTGCTGGGCTTTCTGGTGACGGCCACGCTCAACAGCATCGGATTGTTCAGTTGGATGACCTCTTTTTCAGGCATGAACATATCCGGCTTTATCAGCCAGGTAACAAGTTGGTCGATTCTGATTGCCTTGGCGGCGATCGGTCTAGGGACAGACCTGTTAAAAATGAGGCAAGTCGGCGCCAACACCATCGTCGTGGCGTGTGCGACATTCATCGCGGCCGCAGTCGGAAGCCTGTTTCTGATCACGGCATTCGGGCTGGGGGGTCAGCTTGGATTGAAATAGGGATTGCTGAGCAAATGATCCTGGAGTCTAAGGAGGTAATCGCTTTGCCGTGCTAACGGATGAGGCCAGGCCACCGGACCTTTCATGCATGAATTCTGGCACGATGATTATGGAGTCGAATGAGCCAAGTCGTATGCTGGATTGTGCGCGAAAGCGTCTGTAGTAGAAGGAAACCCGGCCCGGTGGAGCCTTGCCAAGAGCAGGTGGTGCTGTCCCTAAGTGCGAGAAACGCGAAATATAACAACGGGAGTCGTATGACTGCTCAGAGGTGTAAGCGGCGCAGGATCATAGTTCCACATAGAACACATTGGCGCACCACCAAGGGTTCTCCCTGTCCGTCAGCTAAGGCCGACCAGGCGTCATCCGCCTACTTTTACTGAAGTTCTCCAAAATTGTGCAGGCAGGACGCTCGTCGGCGTGATTTTCAGCTGGTATCCGCAGCACATAGCAGACGTTTTATTAAATATATCGTACGGGCTATCAGACATTCTTCAGAGCGGATAGGGCGCAAGCGTTATTGCACAACATGCAAGCCTGGAGTCACAATAATCGGCTGGGCATGTCACAATCGCGTCCTGCACAATTCATGATTTCAAATTCATGCTGAGTTACCGCCACGCCTTTCATGCCGGCAATCATGCCGATGTGCTGAAACACTTCATCGAGGTGCAGTTGCTGCGCTATCTGGCTCAAAAGGGCAAGCCGTTCTGGTACATCGATACCCATGCCGGAGCCGGTTGCTATGCGCTGGATAGCGGTTATGCTACGCAGAATGCTGAGTATGAAAGCGGCATCGCGCGGTTGTGGGAGCGCGACGATCTGCCTGCACCGTTGGCGGACTATGTGGCACTGGTGAAGCGTATCAATCCCGATGGGCAGATGAAACTCTATCCCGGCTCGCCGCTGGTTGCGCTGGAGTTGTTGCGGAAACAGGACAAGATGCGCTTGTTCGAGCTGCATCCGACCGACAGCGAGCTCTTGCAGCAGAATTTTTCCGGGCATGGCACGCAGGTATTGATGCAGACTGCCGATGGCTTTGGTGCGCTGAAAGCCTTGTTGCCGCCTCCGCCACGCCGCGCGCTGGTGTTGATCGACCCGCCCTATGAAGACAAACAGGATTATCAGCGCGTGGTGTCGGCGTTACGGGAAGGGCTAAAACGCTTTGCCGGCGGTGTGTATGCGGTGTGGTATCCGCAGTTGCAGCGCGCTGAGTCGCGCCAGTTGCCCGAGCAACTCAAGCAATTGCCGGTAAAAAGCTGGCTTCATGTCGCGCTCAGCGTGCAAGCCCCAAGCGAAGATGGCTTTGGCATGCATGGCAGCGGGATGTTCATACTCAATCCGCCGTGGCTGTTGCATGGCGTGCTGCGGGAAGTGATGCCGTATCTGGTGAAGGTATTGGGGCAAGATGGCGAAGGCAGTTTCGTGCTGGAATATGATGAGAATGCATGAAACAATCACCTATGCTTACATTTAAAGAAGATTGTCGCCGATGTTCACGCCTGGCCGGGTTTCTCGATCAGGTTCGGGTTGAGCATCCGGATTATCATGCGTTGCCGGTCAGTTCATTCGGTAAGACAGGCGGCAAATTTTTGATCGTCGGTTTGGCCCCCGGTATGCACGGCGCAAATCGTACCGGTCGGCCGTTCACCGGCGATTTTGCGGGTAATCTATTGTACGGTTCGTTGCACAAATACGGCTTCGCCAGCAGTGCCGACCCTTTGGACGTGGCGGGCAATGCGAACTCGGCGTTGACTTTGAGAAATTGTCGCATCACCAATGCAGTGCGCTGCCTGCCGCCGCAGAACAAGCCGGAGCCCGGCGAGATCCGCACCTGCAACGGTTTCGTTGTCGAGGAGCTATCCTTGCTGCCAAAAGGTGCGGCGATCATGGCTTTAGGCACGATAGCCCATCAGGCGGTGCTGACAGCGCTGCAACTGCGCAAAAGCAGTTATGCGTTCGGGCATGGCGTGCGGCACGCGTTGCCAAATGGACAGACGTTGTTCGATAGTTATCATTGCAGCCGCTATAACACCCAAACCAAACGCCTGACCACGGCGATGTTCGAGGCGGTTATCGCGGATATTGCCAAACATCTTGAGTCCAAACATTCTTGAGTCAAAATATCTTGGATGCTGACAAATTCGACCCCAAACCTATACTCGACAGCCTGCCGCTGCTGCCGGGTGTGTATCGCTATTACGATGGCAACGGCGAGGTGCTATATGTCGGTAAGGCCAAGCAGTTAAAAAAACGAGTCTCGTCTTATTTCCAGAAAACCAATGTTTCGCCGCGCATCAGTTTGATGGTGTCGCACATCGCGCGTATCGAAACCACGGTCACACGCTCTGAAGCGGAGGCGTTGCTGCTGGAAAACAATTTAATAAAATCATTAAGACCACGCTATAATGTATTGTTTAGAGACGATAAGTCTTATCCTTATATCGTGCTGACCGGGGATGAATTCCCGCGCCTGACCTACTACCGCGGCACGCCCAACCGCAAGCATCAATACTTCGGACCTTACCCGAATTCGTTTGCGGCCAAGGAAAGCATGCAGCTGCTGCAAAGGATCTTCCGCATTCGCACCTGCGAAGACAGCGTGTTCAACAATCGCACCCGTCCCTGTTTGCTGCACCAGATCCATCGCTGTAATGCGCCGTGCGTGAAATTGATTTCGGCAGAAGATTATCAAGCTGATATCCGCAACGCGGTGCTATTGCTACAAGGTCGTCACCAGGAGGTCGAGCAGACCCTGCGCGCGGCGATGGAGCATGCTGCTGAAGGACAACATTACGAACACGCCGCCGCGTTGCGCGACCAATTGCGTGCGTTGCACACCGTGCAGCAAAAGCAATTCGTCGAGTCCACCGGCGGCGCGACGGATGCCGACATCATCGCGCTGGCGCAGTCCGAAAGGCTTGTGGCCGGGCACCCGCAGGATGGCCTGGTCTGCGTGAATCTGGCGATGGTGCGCGGCGGGCGACATTTGGGCGACAAGAGTTTCTTCCCCGAACATGCCGAAGATCTTTCGGCGAACGAGATCGTGCAGGCATTCATCGCGCAGCATTATTTGAATCGCAGCGTGCCGCCATTGCTGGTGCTGGATGCCGAGTGTGATGACGAAACGCTGGCGCAATTGCTCAGCGAACAGGCGGGACATGCGGTGAAGATCAGCCAGGCGGCGAGCGGGGAGCGCAAGCAGTGGCTGGAAATGGCCCAACGCAATGCGCTACTGGCCTTGCAACAACGGAAAGCTCAGCAGGGCGGACAGAAGCTGCGCCTGGATAAACTGCGCGAATTTCTGGATATGCCGGATCTGCAGCGCATCGAGTGCTTCGACATCAGCCACACGATGGGCGAAGCGGCACAGGCTTCCTGCGTGGTGTATGAGAATCTCGACATGCGCTCCAGCCAATATCGCCGCTATAACATCAGCGGCATCACGCCCGGCGACGATTATGCGGCGATGCGCCAAGCCTTGATGCGCCGCTATCAGAAGCTCGCCGAAGATGGCCAAAAGGAGGAGCGCGCGCGGCCTGATCTGGTATTGATCGACGGCGGCCTGGGGCAATTGCATATCGCGATGGAAGTGATGCACGAACTGGGCTTGAATGAACTGGCCCTGGTGGGCGTGGCCAAAGGCGAGGAACGCAAAGCCGGATTGGAGCAACTGATTTTCCCGGATGGCACGGCAAAACAGTTGCGTAGCGACGATCCGGCACTGCATTTGATCCAGCAGATCCGCGACGAGGCGCACCGCTTCGCCATCACCGGACATCGGGCCAAGCGCGGCAAGGCGCGCACCGCCTCATCGCTGGAAGAAATCAGCGGGGTGGGGGACAAGCGGCGGCGCAGCTTGTTGACTCACTTTGGTGGCTTGCGCGAAGTGGCGCAGGCCAGCGTCGAGCAGCTCTGTCAGGTGGAAGGAATCAGCAAATCACTTGCTGAAAAGATTTATCAGCAGCTACACTAGCTACATGCCGCTCAACATTCCCAATCTGCTCACGTGGTTAAGAATCCTGCTCATTCCAGTATTCGTCTCGGTTTTTTATCTGTCTGACCACACACTGGGTCCACATCTCAAGAATCTATTTGCCACCACCGCGTTTTTATTGGCGGCGATCACTGATTGGCTAGATGGTTACCTGGCGCGCAGATTGAACCAGTATTCCGCATTCGGCGCGTTTCTTGACCCGGTGGCCGACAAGCTGATGGTGGCGGCGGCTTTGATCGTGCTGGTCAAACTGGGGCGCGCCGATGCGATTATCTCTTTCATTATCATCGGACGCGAAATCACCATTTCTGCACTGCGCGAGTGGATGGCCAAGCTTGGTGAAAGCAGGAGTGTCGCAGTCTCGATGCTGGGCAAAGTCAAAACTTCTTTTCAGATGATCGCAATTGTGCTGCTGCTGTATCACGAACGCGTGCTGGAAGTAGATTGCCAGGTGATCGGCTCGTTGCTGTTGTATCTTGCCGCCTTGCTCACCCTGTGGTCGATGGGCTATTACTTGATGCTGGCCTCGCCCAAACTAAAAAAACATCTAAACTAAATTGATTTTCAGCACTGCGTCTGTATAATGCGCAGCCTTCGGGGTGTAGCGTAGCCTGGTAGCGCGCCTGCTTTGGGAGCAGGATGTCGGGAGTTCGAATCTCTCCACCCCGACCAGGTTTTAGTAAGCATTGAAATAGCCCAAGAAAAGAATTGTGCCCGTAGCTCAACCGGATAGAGCACCAGCCTTCTAAGCTGGGGGTTGCAGGTTCGATTCCTGTCGGGCACACCAGTGCCTGTCGGGTGCTTGGACATAACCAGCCACTTGTCTGTCGTTTTTGGACTGACTAGTGGAATGGCTAGTAGTTTTATCAAAAGATTTTCGTCCAGCAAACGTTTCATAACCAGAGGCTTGTCGATGTTGTTTATCGGCTTAGCCGAATGGCTATAACCAATGACTAACCCAACACAACACGTTGTGTTAGTCAGATGGCTATAACCAACCACTTGCAACAGCCTTCTGGTTGCTTAGCGGGGTGGCTAGTTGTTTTACCAGTAGGTTTATCAGTTGTCCCATCAATGGTGGCTGTAGCTCAGTTGGTAGAGTCCCGGATTGTGATTCCGGTTGTCGTGGGTTCGAGCCCCATCAGTCACCCCACCTAACTTGTTGATAAGCAATGTAATTGTTGTTTCACAACGTTTCCATTCGTTTCACTTTATCGCGTTTTGTGTCCCTAAATAACGCATTTTGGGACACAAACGGGACACAAATAAATGTTTGTGTCCGGCGATTTCTTCATATCTCTTAGTGGTTGTTACAAACTATCTAACACCGTTCTACTGATTGACTTTCGTTTCTCGGCGTGACAGCATCCGCCCATGAGACCTGATTTCTCCAAAGAAAGTATCCAAAAAGAATTGAAGTTTGCAGAGAGCTTTTGGCCAACTGCGGTTGTTTGGGGGATTAGTTTTCTTGCAATTCCGCTTTTTATTTATCTGCTGCACTTTCTTTTTGCTCATAGCGCTCCCGCATTGGATTATTTGTACGTACTTGCGATCTGCCTGTTGTTTTCGTTTTTTTTCTATTGCCTGCTGATGGCACCTGTGGTCAAAGCGATAAGGGCGTGGCATAAGCCCCCATCCACAATGTTGTGTCTATATACTTTCTTTCTGCCACTGATTTTTTTATCAGTACCAATCTCCCCACCTCGCCTAGGCCTCGCGTAGCGCGAGGCTTACCACACCACAAGGGCTGACTCCAGCCCGGCCTCGCCGTCCCCCAGCCCTAGCACGCACGCTTGGCAATGGATACAGAGGTAACAAAATGTCAGCACCATCTACAGAATCACTTCGCTTGTCGATTTTCGACGAGCTTATGAAAAAATATTCGCATCACCTTATTCCTGCCAGTTCGGCAGGCCTTGAAATAAAGGGGATGTCAGGCGCAGCAGTTCGAACTGCCATCCATCGTAAGAGCTTTCCTGTCCCTACCTCAAAAATAATGGGGACTCAGATGGTGCGTCTAATTGATCTTTCAATATTTCTTGCAGATCCATCTGCCACATTCAACCTATTATCAATACCTCAACAATCAGGCAATGATGGTGAAGAAAAAAGGAAGAGAGGGCAGCGCGGGCCAGGTAAACGCCGCGTGCAAGAGCAGGGGAGGGCAGAATGAAAACTTTGCCTGCTATGATCGATCACCTCAACATAGATAAGAAGATAGAAAAAATTCAACGGACGGCTTATTTGCATGGCAAAGGGATTAGCCTTACCTCTCTCTTTCAGCTTGATTTGATTTTTCCATTTATTGAAGAGCGCAGCGACATGCGGCACATTCCTAATGATTATGCACGCAGTTCGTTATTCACCACGCGAAATAAAAAACAGCCGCGCCGTTTGCTTTTGCAACAAGAATTGTTCCATTACAACAAAGAAATTTCAATTCGGTTCACTGGGATTGAGTTGCGCGCAGAAGACGATGAAATTACCTACTTGCAAATTTTGAATTATGGACAAAGTGTTCCGCTTGGACAACCTTTTGAGTTTTCCATAAAAGATTTAGTCAGAGATGTGGGCTGGCCAAAAAACGGACGGTATTATGATAAAGCGCGGGAGTGTATTTCAAGGCTTAAAGCAAACGAGGTATTGGCTTTGAATTCCAAAGCCTACGGAAAAAGTGGGGTAATTTCCCTGATAAAAAATTACACAGCAATTAATGACGCGAAAGGAAAGCCAACACTGTACCAGGTTGAGCTTGATCCAAGTTTGATTGTGCTGTTCGCAGGCAACACTTTCACAAGTCATGCTTGGGCGAATTATCGAAGGTTGTCTCCAGTCGCCAGGCGTCTTGCTGACTACATTGAGAGCCACAAGCACCCATACCCGCTAGAAGTGGATATTTTTAGGCAGATGTGTGGTTCCACCAATGCTAGCTTGACCAGTTGGCGGCAAATAGTTCGTAAGGCTTGCTCAGAAGTGGAGAGGGCTGCAATTGCCACTCGGGCTATGGTTATTAAAGATAAAATTTGCTGCGTTTGCGCATGGCATGATCCATCTTTGTGACAGATGGCATACGGTGTGTGACAGATGGAATACGGTGTTTTTACAAATCGTATTCCATCTGTCACGGTTTTCTGTGTTTTAGCAGGTCGCTTGCCAAATTTAAGAGAGACCCACGGTGCTAAGGATACAGAAAATATTTTTTTTCCTTGGTGGCCGGGCATAAAGACCACATTTTGTGACAGATGGCATACGTTTTTACGATAAATCAAGGAAAGGCTGTGACATATGGCATACGAAATCGTGATATATGGCATACGAAATCGTGACATATGGCATACAGCACTAATTTGTAATACATTGATTGTTAATAAATAAACGACTGTTTTTTCTTCCTCTAACCGTTTCTTTAACCTTTCTTTTAACCAAGTCAGGGGTAAGCTGACCCTTTTTTCAATTCCTTAAATTTACAAATCTTTTAATTCAATGAGATACGAACCTGAAGCGACAGTTTGTCATGGAAAGTCAAAGGCGTTTGTTGGATGAAACAAGTCGTGGCAAACTGGACAGGGAACCGCTGACAGATATCGCTTTTTGTGGCCGCGTTCTCGATGTCTCAATTTCAGGGCTGGCCCGGTTCAGCAATTCAATCACCGCTTGCGCCACAAATGTACGATTCCGAACTTGCTTGTCTGGTTGATGCACAATTCCGATCTCTTCCAGCTTGGCCAGCGCATTGCTGGCCGCCGGGAACGACACCCCCAGCAAGTCTTTGACCTGGTTGGCAGTGACCACAGGTTTACCAATCAACATTTCAAGCAGTTTATTCACCGCCGAATCTGAGCGGATACCGTGGTTGGCAACCAGCTTTTGCCAATTATCCAGAATGCCGATCAGCTCTTCCGCCGTGCGCATGGATTCTTGCACCGCCAGCGTGACGCCGGTTGCAAAAAATTTGATCCAATCTGTCCATTTGTCTTGCAATTGCACATTCAGCAGCGTATCAAAGTATTCGCGCTGGTTGGTTTTCAAATACCCGGCTAAATACACGGGCGGATATCCCTCCGCGGCCAGCATCAGCGGCATCAGGATACGCCCGGTTCTGCCATTGCCATCGACAAAAGGATGAATGGTTTCAAACTGGGCGTGTGCAATTGCCATCCTGATAACCAACGGTACAACATATTGCTGATCTTCAGGTGCCGGATTACGCAAAAACATTTCAAGGTCATCCATACATTTCTGAACATGGCGGGCGGGCGGCGGCACAAGTTTGGCCTCATAGATATTGAATCCACCAATCCAATTTTGCTTTTCCCTGAAAGCTCCCGGCACACCGTTAAAACCCTTCACGCCGTTCATCAGCTGTTTGTGTGTGCCTTTGATCAGATCAGAGGTCAGACCGGCTACACCACCATGCAATTGCACTTGTTCTAGGCCGTAGTCCAGTGCCTTGACGTAGTTCAAGGTAACAACCACATCTGGCGGCAACCCTTCTCCGCTGCCGGTCGCTTCATAAGCAAATAGATCGTTGATGTCTGAACTGGTGCCCTCCATCTGGCTGCTGCGCACCGCCTCGCGCCGGTCGAGCGTCCGCGTGACAAAATGAGGGTTGGGCAGCTTGAGTGTGAGGCTTTTTAATACGCCTAGTGCCTCATGTGCACGCGCCACTTCGTTGGCGATACCTGGCAGCGTGATAAGACTTGGCGTCGGAGGAGGTATCAGGGCATGTGCACCGGGATATTCATCAACTCTAACCAGTAATCTCTGACGGTCAATACTCAAATCGGATTTTTTCATCGGATTGGCATCCTTTAACAAATACGTCTACTATTAAAGTATATTTACTCATCATTTAATATGCAATAGACTTATTAAAGGATATGGGTTGTTTCACTTCCGAAACGATGTGCTTTAACGCCGCACACCTATTTT
>JADGRM010000228.1 GCA_017880945.1 Gallionella sp.
CGGAACAGCAGCACGCCGGCAAATCCCTGCACAAAAACATCAAGTAAAAATTGCATCGTTTCGTTGATCATCATGCTTTACCCAGCTCATCGCCCATTTCGCGCGAGCGCTCTGCGGCAGCTTGCGCAGCCTGAGCGATATGTTCGGCAACATGATTGGCGGACAGGCTCAACAACGCACGCTCGGTTGTGCCATTCTTGGAGGTGACGCGCTCGCGCAGCACGCTGGCATCATCAGCGCTGGATGCGGCTAATTTACTGGCGCCCAGAAAGGTTTCCAGGCTGAGGCGGCGTGCATCATCGGCATTGAATCCAAGCTTTTGTGCGGCCTGCTGCAATGCCTCGATGAAATAAAACACATAGGCCGGGCCGCTGCCGGAAATCGCCGTCACGGCGTCCAGCATGACTTCATCTTGCAGCCATAAGGTCTCGCCTACTGCCGCCAGGATGTTCTGCGCCTGTTCGCGCTGTGCGGAAGTGACTGCGGGCAAGGCATATAAGCCTGTCATGCCGCTCTGGATCAATGCAGGGGTGTTGGGCATGGCGCGAACGATCGCCCGGCTGTTTGACCAGCGCGCCAGATCCGTCGCAAGGATGCCTGCGGCGATAGAGATCAGCAACTGCCCGGACAACAATGGGGCAAGTTGTTGCGCCACTTCGCGCAACTGCTGCGGCTTGACCGCGAAGACGATGATCTGACTGTCCGCAACGCCTTCGGCAATGTTTTCAAATGCACGTACCGCGAAATCGCGTTGCAACCGCGCGCGATTGTCGGCATTGATTTCCACCACACTGATTTGTGCGGCAGAAAATCCCTTGCCGAGCAAGCCGCCGATGAGTGCGCTAGCCATGTTGCCGCCGCCGATGAAGCAGATGTTCATTTATTTTTTCTCCCTAAACCTAAACCGGACGAGCCGGAACAAAATGTAGGTCGGGCTATGCCCGACTAAAAAATACAATTCATTACCACGGAACACACGGAATACACGGAAAAAACCATGAATTTCACGCTGTTTGCATTGTCGCCTTCTTCCGTGTATTCCGTGGTTAATGGCAGTTTTCTATTTTTATACCAGGTTCCCGTGATAAGCCCGATCGCCAAAAATCGCGGTGCCTATACGCACTATAGTCGCACCTTCTGCGATAGCTGCGGCAAAATCATGCGACATTCCCATCGATAAAGTATCCAGCTGCAAACCCTGACGGTTCAGTTCGTCGCGCAATTCACGCAACTTCGCGAAGGGCAATCTCTGTGCAGCGATTTCGTCGCTGGGCGCGGGAACCGCCATCAACCCGCGCAATTTCAAGTTGGGCAGCTTCGCGATCGCGTGAGCCAATGCGTCCACTTCATGCGGAACCGCGCCGCTTTTGCTCGCCTCCATGCTGATGTTGACCTGCAAGCACACCTGCAGCGGCGGCAAATGAGCGGGCCGTTGCTCGGATAAACGTTCCGCGATCTTCAATCTGTCCACGCTGTGTACCCAGGCGAAGTTTTCCGCGATGGCGCGGGTCTTGTTGCTTTGGATTGGCCCGATATAATGCCACTCGATCGGTATATCCTGCAGTGCGGCGATCTTGTCCAACGCCTCTTGCACATAACTTTCCGCAAAACATGTCTGTCCGGCCTGATAGGCCTCGCGTAGCGCATCTGGCGCGAATGTCTTGCTGACCGCCAGCAAATTGATGTCACCTGCGTGGCGGTCGGCTCCGACAGCCGCTGACGCAATCGCGTCGCGCACAGCTTGCAAGTTGGAAGCGATTGTTGTCATAATCTCACGCGCCACGAAATACTTATTTTATTTGCGCGGCCCCGTGTCAGTCTGCCCTAATTCAGTCTGCTTGGTGCCGCCTTATCAAACCGGGACGATTATAATGGATATCACTGAACTGCTTGCCTTTGGTGTTAAAAACAAGGCTTCCGACTTGCATCTTTCCGCCGGTCTGCCGCCGATGATACGCGTGCATGGCGACATGCGCAGGATCAACCTGCCCGCGATGGATCACAAGGAAGTGCACGGCCTGGTTTATGACATCATGAACGATGTGCAGCGCAAGTTCTACGAGGAGAACAAGGAAGTCGATTTTTCTTTCGAGGTTCCCGGGCTTGCACGCTTTCGTGTGAATGCGTTTATACAGAATCGCGGTGCGGGTGCGGTAATGCGTACCATCCCATCAAAAATCCTGTCGCTGGAAGATCTCAAGGCCCCCAAAAGTTTCGAGTCTATCTCCGATTATCCGCGCGGCATGGTTCTGGTCACAGGGCCTACCGGTTCTGGAAAGTCCACCACGCTGGCGGCGATGGTCAACCATCGCAATGAGAACGAATTGGGCCATATCCTGACGGTTGAAGACCCGATCGAATTTGTCCATGAAAGCAAAAAGTGCTTGATCAACCAGCGCGAAGTCGGGCGGGATACCCTGTCCTTCCAGAATGCCTTGCGATCAGCTTTGCGTGAAGATCCGGACGTGATCCTGGTCGGCGAGATGCGCGATCTGGAGACCATACGCCTGGCGATGTCAGCGGCAGAAACCGGCCACCTGGTGTTTGGCACGCTGCACACCAGCTCGGCGGCCAAAACCATAGACCGTATCATCGACGTGTTCCCCGCCGATGAAAAGGAAATGGTGCGCGCGATGCTGTCCGAATCGCTGCGCGCGGTGATATCGCAAGCGCTGCTCAAAACCAAGGATGGCAGTGGTCGGGTGGCGGCACATGAAATCATGATTTGTACCCCTGCGATTCGTAACCTGATCCGTGAAGCAAAAGTGCCGCAAATGTATTCGGCGATACAAACCGGCTCCGCACTGGGTATGCAGACCCTGGATCAATGCTTGCAGACCCTGATCAAGGAAAACAAGATCACCCCTGCGGAAGCGCGCTCCAAGGCGGCAAACAAAGACAACTTCCCGGGCTGACGAAGTCAGCATGGGAAGTTGCGGCGCAGGCTAACATGAGCGAAGCGACTGTTAAACGAGCAAAGCGAGAGGCCGGAGCCACAACTCGCTACGCTGACGAAGTCAGCACGGGAAGTTGCGGCGCAGGCTAACATGAGCGAAGCGAGTGTTAAACGAGCAAAGCGAGAGGCCGGAGCCACAACTCGCTACGCTGACGAAGTCAGACCCGGACGTTGCGGCGAAGGCTAACGTGAGAGAAACGAACGTTAAACGAGTAGGGCGAGTGGCCGAAGCCACAATTTTCCCCGGCTAATTAC
>JADGRM010000229.1 GCA_017880945.1 Gallionella sp.
CGGGAATCGGATTTATTGTGAATAGAATACGGGGACTTATTGGAAAGACTGCGATTTGAGGAGGGAGTGGACTGATGAGCATGGCCGGAATGATGCAGGGCGATCCGGTGAAAAGATCAGTGAAAGAATGGGGCTCCGAAAAACCCGGATCAGCACACTCCGTACCTATGCGCTCCTTGCCTGTAATTCAATTTCCATTTCCATTTCAAAAGTAAAATAATTTGTAGGTCGGGCAGAGCCCGACCTACAAAAATGTACGTTTGATCTGGAATCGGAACGGGGCTTTTGCCAGCCATGTTGCTTGCTCCTTATTACAGAACATCATCAAGTCGCTTTGCAAGCAGAAGCAAGACTGACCGGTTGTTCCTTAAGCCTGTGGGAATGCGCCGTTTAACGGCGCATTAAGGCTTAGGCCCTGTCTCCCTGGCTCTTTCGTCCCCAGACAACGATCGCGGCGATGGCTATGACCAAGCCGAGCAGCCATAGCCAGTATCGTTCCAGAAAGCCCGCTTCTGCAATTTTGGGGGGAGGTGCAACGGTTACGGACGGGCTGGGTTCGGGCGGCAAAACCGCTGGTGCTGCAGGTACCACAATCGGGGCTGGTGCCATGACGGGTTCGGGTGGTGCGGCCTTGGGCGTGGTGTGTTTGGCCACATGTTTCCTGGCCTTCCGGACTGCCTGCTGGGGCGCCGGTTTTGCGACGACCTCAGGCTGTTCGGCGACGGCTACCGGAGCGGGCTCAACTGCTACCTCCGGCGCGGATGGCTTTTCGGCAACGACTACAACCGGGGCAGGAGCAGCAACAGGAACCGCTTCCGGTTTGGTCGCGCAAGCCGATAAAGCCAGGGCTGAGAGAAGAAGGACTGCAGGCATCGCAGCATTGAGTGTTCTTGACATGGTGTTCTCCCGAAATACGGTTGGTGACATGAGGTGAGTGGGAATCTTCCCACAGTTAGCAATGCTCAGCAAACAATTAAATGCTGCATCTAAATGGATGCCCAAGAAATGCAGTCGGTCATGTAGCTGAAAGTTTCAAGCAGTAAAACAAAAGGCGGTCAATCCGCCTTTTGTTTTACTGCTTGCCGCATCTCAGCAAAGCCAGCAACGCTACTAGTTAAAGGCTGGCGGCTATACTGGCTATTGTCACTGCCAACGCGCTAAGCCAACCGAGTTCGCCGATAAATTTGGTGTCTTCAATCGATAGCTTTTCATGGTTTTTGATTTTTGAATTTATTCTTTCCAATTCAGATTGTAATTGTTTCAGGTTTTTTTGTTGGGCTTGCAATTCCTTCAGCTTTTCAACTTGCACGATTCTTAATTGTTGGGTATCCAAATGTGGTTCCATGATGGTGATCTCCTGAATGTTTAAACGAAAAGTGACGATAACTTGCCTGCCGACACTTTCTTTTGGAACGTTGCTATCAACATTGGTTTCATAATAGGCTAGATTTTTTTATTCGTCTATTTTTTATATTTGCCAAAGGGATATGCGGTTAAATTTGGAAATGTATCGCGGCATAATTCCTACTAAATTACTTTGTCTTGCAGGGTATTCAAAGGATGCCGGGAAGGTTGCATTCGATGCACCACGATTCCGGTAAATCACCGGAGCACACAGGCATCTCTCATCATGGGCGGTTGCGCAACGCTGTTTGAACAACAAGCCGCTGGTGTGCTGCCGTACAATGCCGCACATGCAAACCCAACCATTTTCCGAACTCACCCCCGATGCCGTGCTCGATGCTTTGGACAGCATCGGACTGCGCGGCGACGGCCGTCTGCTTGCGCTCAACAGCTATGAGAACCGTGTCTATCAGGCGGGCATGGATGAAGGGCCGCCGCTGATCGCCAAGTTTTATCGCCCCGCACGCTGGTCTGACGCGGAGATTCTGGAGGAGCACGCGTTTGTCGCGACGCTGGCCGAGCGCGAGATTCCGGTGGTGCCTGCACAGGTAATCAACGGCCACACGCTGCACATGTTCAACGGTTTCCGTTTTTCGGTGTTCACCAGGCACGGCGGTCGCGCGCCGGAGCTGGACAATCGCGACACGCTGGAATGGATGGGGCGTTTCATCGGCCGCATCCATGCCGTCGGCGCGCTGGAGACTTACCGGCATCGCCCCGCGCTGGACATCGAGAGCTTCGGTGTGGAGCCGAGTGCTTATTTGTTGGCACACGACTTCATCCCGGCAGAGTTGGCCGAAGTCTATCGCGGCGTGGTCGCGCAGGCACTGGATGGCGTGCGGCGTTGTTATGAGCGTTCCGGCGCGGTGAAAAAATTGCGCCTGCACGGCGACTGCCATGTCGGCAATGTGCTGTGGACCGATGCGGGTCCGCACTTCGTGGATTTCGACGACAGCCGCATGGGACCGGCGATACAGGATCTGTGGATGCTGCTGTCCGGCGAGCGCGCCGACATGACGCGACAGTTCTCCGATCTGATGGCAGGCTATGAAGACTTTTACGACTTCGATCCGCGCGAGTTGCACCTGGTCGAAGCGCTGCGCACCTTGCGCCTGATCCATTACGCCGCATGGATCGCGCGGCGCTGGGACGATCCGGCCTTTACCGCTGCCTTCCCGTGGTTCAATACCCAACGCTACTGGCAAGACCGCATCCTGGAATTGCGCGAACAGATCGCGCTGATGGATGAGCCGCCGCTATTGATTTAGGAAAAACCGAATGCCGACCGAAGCAGAATCCATCATCGCCGCCACGCAACGCTGGCTAGAAAAAGCCGTTATCGGCCTGAACCTGTGTCCGTTCGCCAAGGCCGTGCACGTCAAGAAGCAGATACGCTATGTGGTCAGTGTGGCGACGACACCGGAGGCTTTGCTGGAAGAACTGATGAATGAGTTGCGCACGCTGCAGGATTCCGATCCCGAGAAGATCGACACTACGCTGCTGATCCATCCTTATGTGCTCAGCGACTTTCTCGACTTCAATGATTTTCTGGACACGGTTGATATCGCCGTGGCGGAACCGGAGTTCAACGATGAATTCCAGGTCGCCAGCCTGCATCCGCACTATCAATTTGCCGGTACTGCGCCGGACGACATCGAGAATTACACCAATCGCTCGCCATACCCCACGCTGCACCTGCTGCGCGAAGCAAGCGTGGATCGTGCCGTGGATGCGTTTCCGGATGCGGATCGGATCGTCGATAACAATGTCGAGACGATG
>JADGRM010000230.1 GCA_017880945.1 Gallionella sp.
TGTAGGAGCTCGATTTATCGAGCGATTGATGGCGATGATCGCGCAATAAATTGCGCTCCTACAATGGCTCTTGGTTCTAACGGATTATCTGGGTTGAACCTTGAACCTTGAATCTCAGTCCTCAGTCCTGTTTTATCTTCAGTCCTGTTTTTTCATCCGCCAATGTAGGACATTTCGATCTTCTTGGTGCTGGGTGCCACGGTGCTCCCGGATTCTGTCGCCGCCTGGCGCAGTTGCGAGTAGCGGTCGTTGCGCTGCAGCCAATGGTCTGCAATCAGCTTGGTCAAGGCCGGGCCGGTGGCGCCCTCGCGTAACGGGCTGCGCAAATCTGCGCCATGGGTTGCGAACAAACAGGTGTAAAGTTTGCCGTCGGTCGAGAGCCGGGCGCGGGTGCAGGTCTGGCAAAACGCCTGGGTGATCGAGGCGATCACGCCGATCTCGCCGCCGCCATCCGCATAGCCCCAGCGCTCCGCCACTTCCCCGGTGTAATTCGGATCGACCTGGCGGATCGGGTAATGAGCGGCGATCCGTTCCAGTATCTCCCGCGCCGTGACCACCTCGTCCATGCGCCAGCCGTTGGTGCTGCCGACATCCATGTATTCGATGAAGCGCAGCACGATGCCGCTGTTGCGGAAGTGTTCGGCCATCGGGATGATCTCGTGATCGTTCACGCCGCGCTTGACCACCATATTGACCTTGACCGGCGCGAACCCGACGCGCTGCGCGGCGGCGATGCCATCCAGCACGGTTTTGACCGGCACCGCCGAGTCGCTCATGCGACTGAAGGTCTCGTCGCTCAATCCGTCCAGGCTGACTGAAAGCCGCGCCAAGCCCGCGTCCTTGAGCGACTGCGCTTGCCGGGACAGCAGCACCGCGTTGGTGGTCAGCGTGATCTCCACCGGCTTGCCCGCCGGGGTGCTTAACTTGGCGAGCATCGCGATCAGTTGTTCGATGTTGCGGCGCAACAGCGGCTCGCCGCCGGTCAGCCGGATCTTTTGCACACCCAGTCCGATGAATGATTTGGCCAGCCGCTCGATCTCCTCGAAGCTGAGCAGCTCGGCACGCGGCAGGAACACATGATTCTTGTCGAAGACTTCGCGCGGCATGCAGTAGGTGCAGCGCAGGTTGCAGCGGTCGGTGACGGAGATGCGCAAGTCGCTCAGCGGCCGCTGCAGCGTGTCGGTGATGGGAATGATTTTGGACAGGTCGGTCATGTGGCAGTAAGTAATTTCAGTTCCGATATGTTATTCCAATTCACATAAAAAACAGCATTATTGCAGGAGCGGGCCATGCCCGCGAACTTCTTGATATCGCGGGCATGGCCCGCTCCTGCAAATTCCCGATATCTGGACGCACAGCGGCATACAGTCGAGAACAACCCGCTCAAGCAAGCTTGCCCAGCTTTCGGTCTTCCCGAATCATGTCGCTGGCTTTCTCGGCGAACATGACCACCGGCGAACTGGTGTTGCCCGAGAGGATGGTCGGCATAATCGATGCATCCACCACTCTCAGGCCGACTATACCATGCACCCGCAACCGCGCATCGACCACTGCCATGTGGTCGGCGTTGGGGTCATTGCCCATCTTGCAGGTGCCGGACGGGTGAAAAATGGTCGTGCCTATGTCGCCGGCCGCCTTGGCCAGTTCTTCCTCGCTTTGCAAGGCTCTGCCAGGCTTGAATTCTTCCGGCATGAAACGTTGCAAGGCCGGGGCGGCGACAATGCGCCGCGTCAGGCGCAGCGAATCAACCGCCATTTTTCGGTCGCCCTCGGTGGACAGGTAATTGGGCTGAATGAGCGGTACTTCCCTGCTGTCGGCACTCCTGATGCGGATATGGCCGCGGCTTTCCGGATGCAGATTGCACACAGAGGCGGTAAAGGCCGGAAAACCATGCAGCGGATCGCCGAACTTGTCGAGCGACAGGGGTTGTACGTGGTATTCCAGATTCGGCGTGGCCTGGTGTTCATCCGAGCGGACAAAAGCGCCAAGCTGGCTTGGGGACATGGAGAGCGGGCCGCTGCGGAACAGCAGATATTCCAGACCCATGCCCAGCCGCCCCATCAGGCTTCCGACAGTTTCATTCAGGGTGCGGGTGTTTTTCACCTTGAACGCCATGCGCAGTTGCAGGTGATCCTGCAGATTCTCGCCGACCCCGGGCAGATCATGAACAACAGGAATGCCGTGTTGTTGCAGCAATGGCGCCGGGCCGATACCGGAACACTGCAGTATCTGCGGCGAACTCACCGCTCCCGCAGCTAGCACGGTTTCAAGCGTGGCATCTGCCTGGAAAGCCTGATTGTTCTGCCAGAATTCAACGCCGATGACACGCTTGCCTGCGAAGCGCAGACGCCGCACGGCCGCATGGGTGATGACTTTAAGATTGGGGCGGCTCAGCGCGGGACGCAGGAAACCCTTGGAGGCATTCCAGCGCACGCCGCGTTTCTGGTTGACTTCAAAATAACCACAGCCCTCATTGTTGCCGCGATTGAAGTCGATGGCCTTGGGTATGCCGACCTCGGCAGCTGCATCGCGAAAGGCGTCGAGGATTTCCCACGACAGACGCTGCTTCTCAACCCGCCATTCGCCGCCGGTACTGTGCATCTCGTCCGCGCCGCGCGCGTAGTCTTCAGAGCGTTTGTAGTAGGGCAGCACGTCGTCCCATCCCCAGCCGGGATTGCCCTGCGCCTGCCATTTCTCAAAATCGCGTACCTGACCGCGCATATAGATCATGCCGTTGATCGATGAGCTGCCGCCGAGCACACGGCCGCGGGGGTAGCCGATGGCGCGCCCGTTCAAGCCGGGCTCTGGCTCGGTTTTGAAGCACCAGTCGGTACGGGGGTTGCCGATGCAATTCAGATACCCGACCGGAATATGTATCCACAGGTAGTTATCCTTGCCGCCCGCTTCGAGCATCAGGACCTGGATGTCTGGGTCGCTGGACAGGCGGTTGGCCAATACGCAGCCGGCTGTGCCACCGCCGATGATGATGTAGTCGTAAGTGCCGATCGAGGTAGGATTATTCATAGTGCCGGGGGTTTTTGATGGAGGGGTTCATGATGGCGCGCGAAAACTTGGTTGCTTCACTGAATTATTCCATCACTTCATAACAATAATTGGTCAGAAACTCGACGATCGGTTCCTTTGCAATCAACTGGTCGAACACAACCGCAGCT
>JADGRM010000231.1 GCA_017880945.1 Gallionella sp.
TTCAGGCTTATTCATGTTCATATTGAATCATCGCTGCCACAAAATATGCGCGGCTTCGAGTGGAACCGCCACGCCGTCGCGGTGCGGTATGAGCCGCGCTGTATAGTCCGATGCCGGGCGGGTTGCAGGCACTACAGCGCGATAAGCATAGCCGTTTGTTGCACCCACCAGTTGCCGCACGCGCTTCATCTTCACTCGCTCCGGCTTAGCACCGTTAATGCCATTGGCGTAAAGCTCGACAAGCACTGCCTTCGGGTCGATGTCATCGAGATACATTTGAACCTCAAATACGTGTTGCTCGCCATTGGTTTCATGCTTCATTTCGCCGAAGCGTAGTGCGGCCCATTGTTGGTCCAGCGCGTAGCGCCAATTAACTATATCCACACCGTTTTTACCTTTATCGACAGAACGCGCAAGATAGGCTGAGGCGGCCGGCAAGTAGTGTTGCTCGGTGTATTCGCACACTGCTCGGTTGGTGGAAAAGCGCGGCGTCAACCGCGACATACTTTCCCGTATCCGGTTCACCCAGGCGCTTGGGATACCCTGTTCATCACGAGTATAGAACTCTGGGATCACCTCGTGTTCAAGCAAGTCATAAAGTGCTTCTGCATCACGTGCATCCCAGGCCGGATCATCGCCGTGTTCCTGTCCATCCCCCAGCGCCCACCCTACTTCCGGCGTGTAGGCTTCTGCCCACCACCCATCCAGTTCAGACAGATTGATGCCACCGTTGACCAGCACCTTCATACCGCTGGTTCCACACGCTTCCCAGGGGCGTCGCGGCGTGTTGAGCCAGACATCCACTCCCTGCACCAGCTGCTCGGTCAAGTCCATGTCGTAGTCACTGAGGAAGATCACGTGGGGGCGCACCTCGGGTTGCCGGATGAAATGCATCCATTGCTGAATCAGTGCTTGCCCTGCCAGGTCGGCGGGATGAGCTTTGCCGGCCATGATGAGTTGCACCGGTCGCTGCGGATTGGTCAGCAGACGCAGCAATCGCTCCGGGTCGTGCAGCAACAGATTGGGTCTCTTGTAGCTGGCAAATCGACGTGCAAAACCCAGTGTCAAGGTGTTGCAGTCAAACAGGTGCTTCACACCTTCAACCATATCCGTTGATGCGCCTGACGCGGCCAGTTGTCTGGACAAGCGTACACGGGCGTAATCGACTAGCACCGTGCTGGAGTCGGTGCGAAATTGCCACAGTCTTGCGTCCGAGACTTTGCACATGTCCTGTGCCAGAGTCTCTGCCTTGCCCAGCCAGCGATCCTTGCCACAGGTTTCTGTCCAGAGATCATCAGCCAGGGACGAATCCCAGGTCGGCATATGGACACCGTTGGTCACATGTCCGACCGGTATTTGTTCTGTGGGCCAGTGAGGAAAAAGCTGCTCAAACAGGTGTCGGCTCACCCTGCCATGCAAGCGACTCACGCCATTGACTGAACCGCTGCCGCGTATCGCCAGATAGGCCATGTTGAAAGGTTCCGATGCATTGTTCGGGTTCTGGCGACCCAGCGCCAGCAAATCCTGGAGTGTTATACCGAGCTTTTGCCCGGCATAACCACCGAGATATTGCTCAACGAGCGCCGGAGCAAAACGATCAAATCCGGCAGCCACCGCCGTGTGCGTGGTAAAGAGATTGCCAGCACGGGTCACGGCCAGTGCAGCCTCGAAGGATAGACCGGTTTCCTCCATGAAACTGCGTGCGCGTTCCAGCACCGCGAACGCCGCGTGTCCTTCATTCAAGTGGCAGACTTCCGGCTTGATGCCGAGCGCCGCGAGCAGTCGCCATCCACCGATCCCGAGCAGCATTTCCTGTTTGAGGCGCAACTCCGGCCCACCACCGTAAAGCTCGCTGGTTATGCCGCGATGAGCGGGATAATTCGCGGCGTCGTTACTGTCCAGCAAGTACAGCTTCACGCGACCGACCTGAACCTGCCATGCGCGCAGCCAGACCGAGTAACCGGGCAAGGCGATCTCCAACCGCAGCCACTCCCCATTCGGTTTACGCAACGGTGTGATCGGTAACTGCCCGGGGTCGTTATATGGAAAGAGTGCCTGCTGTGCCCCATCCTTGTCGATCACCTGGCGAAAATAACCTTGCTGGTAGAGCAGCCCCACGCCGATCACCGGGACGCCCAGATCACTGGCGGCCTTGAGCTGATCGCCGGCCACGTTGCCCAGCCCGCCCGAATAAATGGGCAATGCTTCGCTCAACATGTATTCCATGCTGAAATACGCGACACAGCTCAACGGAGATTGAGGGTAGGTTTGCTGAAACCATGCGGGTGCATCCGCCGCATCGCGCCTGGCCTGCACCAGATCGTCAACGTTCTTGCAGAAAGCAGGATCGGCTAAAACTTGCTGGAGTTTTTCCCGTGAGACCGTCTGCACAACGACCCAAGGGTTATGCGTGAGATCCCACAGCACAGGATCAAGCTGCCGCCATACCTGGTCGGTGGCGTGATTCCACGACGAACGCATATCCAGGGCAAGCTCGGACAGGGAATCGAATCCCTCTATGTCCGAACATAAAAGACGCTCCTTGGGGTGAATGATTCGTGCTGGTCTACTCATATCTTTTCCTCCATATTTTTCGCGGGCGCAATCTCCGGCTGCTGCCTGGTCGCCGCCAGCGCAGCACCAACGATGGTTTGTGCTTCTTCCAGGATGCGGCGCAGATGATCCGCTCCACTAAAACTCTCGGCATAGATCTTGTAGATGTCTTCGGTGCCGGACGGACGAGCAGCGAACCATCCGCTTTCGGCAATTACCTTCAAACCGCCAATGGGCGCATCATTACCCGGCGCGCGGGTGAGGATAGTCTGGATTTTTTCGCCCGCCAACTCGGTGAGCTTAACCTGCTGGGGTGAGAGCTTCGCCAACAGTTCTTTTTGCTCCGGGGTCGCCGGCGCCTCGACACGATCATAAACAGGTTCGCCGAACTCGCGCGCTAGATCACGGTAGATTTCGCCGGGATCGCGACCCATGCGCGCCGTGATCTCCGCCGATAACAAAGCCGGTACGATGCCGTCTTTATCTGTGGTCCAGACGCTGCCATCCAGACGGACAAAAGAGGCGCCCGCACTCTCTTCGCCGCCAAAGGCTAGCGATCCGTCGAGCAAACCACTCACAAACCACTTGAAGCCGACCGGCACCTC
>JADGRM010000050.1 GCA_017880945.1 Gallionella sp.
TTCGATGGCGGTGATGAATGCCGCGATGGAGGTCTTCATGTCTGCCGCGCCGCGTCCAAATAACATGCCATCGCGGATGGTCGGCTCGAACGGCGGGCTGAACCATGATTCCGGCGGGCCGCTGGGTACGACATCGGTGTGTCCGGCAAACACCACGACGGGGCCGGTAGTGCCGCGCCTTGCCCAGAAATTATCCACGTTGCCAAAACGCATGCGCTCGATCTTGAAACCGAGCTTTTCCAGGCGTTCGATCAGGATGTCCTGGCAGCCGGCATCGTCGGGTGTGAGCGAGCGGCGTGCGATCAGGGCTTTGGCAAGTTGCAGTGTGTCAGACATGGTGGGAATCGGTCATGATTGAGTGTTATGAGGTCAGATTGAAAATTTTAGAATAAGCCGCTGCGTCGAAACCGACATGCAGCAGCTTGCCGTTTTTTTCCAGTAGAGGACGTTTGATCACGCTGGTCTTTTCCAGCATCAGTTCCAGCGCAGCCGCCGCGTCCTGGATGCCTTGTTTGCGCTGGTCAGGCAGGCCGCGCCAAGTCAGGCCGCTGCGGTTGATCAGCTTGGTCCAGTCGGTTTGCCGCTGCCAGGCTTGCGCGGTTGCGGCATCCAATCCGAGCTTTTTGAAATCGTGAAATTCGACTGCGATGTCATGCTGCGCCAACCAGTCGCGCGACTTCTTTACTGTGTTGCAGTTTGAAATGCCGTACAACTTCATCAGGAGTCATTCAAGTTAAGCTTGATGCTGCCGAGATTAGAATTCGCAGAAGGTTTATTCGCAACCTGATTGGGGTCAAATACCGGCACTTTTTGGGTGTTGGTGCGCTCCGAGAAATCGACAAGGGAAGAAAGATTGCTCGCCGAATCGGCGTTGCGCATTGCCTCTTCCTTGGTGATCTGTCCCCGTTTGAAAAGTCTGTAGAGGTCTTGCTCGAAAGTTTGCGAACCGGTCGAAACGCTCTTCTCGATCGACTCGCGTATCTTGTCGAGTTCATCGTTCTTGATCTGGTCGGCTATCAGCGTCGTGTTCAACAGGATCTCCACGGCGGGAACCTGCTTGCCCTGCACGTTACGCACCAGGCGTTGCGAGATCACTGCGCGCAAGCACATCGACAAATCGGCCAGAACGCCTCTGCGTGCATCGTAAGGGAAGAAATTCACCATGCGATTCAATGCATGGTAGCTGTTGTTGGCGTGCAGGGTGGCCAGGCACAAGTGCCCGGTCTGGGCGAAGATCAGCGCGTGCTTGAGTGTCTCGCGCTCACGCACTTCACCTATCATCAGCACATCGGGTGCTTCGCGCATCCCGCTGGACAAGGCTTTTTCGTATGAACGGGTATCGGTGCCGATCTCGCGTTGGTTAACGATTGATTTGCCGTGCCTGAAAATGTATTCGATGGGTTCTTCGATGGTCAGAATGTGGCCGCCGGTGGTGTTGCTGCGATGCTCGATCATCGAGGCGAGTGTGGTGGATTTTCCGGAGCCGGTCGCGCCGACTACCAGCACCAGGCCGCGCTTTTCCATGATCAGATCTTTTAGTATTTCAGGCAGATGCAGCTCTTCCGAGCTGCCGATATGGGCCTTGATAAAGCGAGCCACGATGGCGATGTCGCCGCGCTGGCGAAAAATGTTGACACGAAAATTGCCGATGCCATCGGCACGGAAAGACATATTCATCTCCATTTCGGATTCGAACTCGGCGATCTGTTTCGGAGACATCAACTCGTAGGCGATGCGCTTGACGACATCGGCATCCAGAATTTGTGCATTGACCGGCATGGTGATGCCTTCGATCTTGATGTTGACCGGCGCACCGACAGAAAAGAACAAGTCGGAAGCGTGCTTGCTGGCGGCGAGTTGCAGTAATGGTGTGATGATCATCGTGTGCCCCTTAAAATCCAAAGTTTCGTTGCCATACTTCGTTGTGCTCTAAAAATCTTGCTTGCATATACGCAATATGCGGCGCGGCGATTTTTCTCGCACGCCTTGTCTGGCTTAGAAATTTGAATTTTTAGGGGCACCCGATTGATTCCCTATCAAATTCCCCGCAGCAATTCGTTGATGCCCACCTTGGACAAAGTCTTGGCATCGACTTTCTTCACGATCACCGCGCAGTACAAACTGTAGCTGCCGTCTTTGGAAGGCAGGCTGCCGCTCACAACCACAGAGCCGGATGGTACCCGGCCATAACTGACCTCGCCAGTTTCTCGGTCATAAATCTTGGTGCTTTGTCCGATGAACACGCCCATCGAGATCACGACGTTGTCCTCCAGGATCACGCCTTCAACGATTTCGGAGCGTGCGCCGACGAAGCAGTTGTCGCCGATGATGGTCGGGTTGGCCTGCACCGGTTCCAGCACGCCGCCGATACCCACGCCACCACTCAGGTGCACGTTCTTGCCGATCTGGGCGCAGGAGCCGACCGTCGCCCAGGTGTCCACCATCGTGCCTTCATCGACATAAGCGCCGATGTTCACATACGAGGGCATCAGCACCACATTCTTGCCGATGAACGCGCCTCTGCGCGCCGCTGCCGGAGGCACGACGCGGAAGCCGCCTTCGCGAAAATCGCGGCTGTTGTAGTCGGCGAACTTGGACGGTACCTTGTCGTAGTAATTGGTGAAACCGCCCTTGATGAAGGCATTGTCTTCCAGGCGGAACGACAGCAGTACGGCTTTTTTCAGCCATTGGTGAGTGACCCATTGACCGTCGATCTTCTCGGCTACGCGCAGTTTTCCCTGGTCGAGTTGGGTGATGACGCTATCGACCGCTTCTTTGAGCTGTGCGTCGGCATTGCGCGGGGTGATCTCGGCGCGGCGTTCAAAACTTTTTTCGATGATTTGTTGCAATTGGTCCATGATTTTTCCTATTTAAAGTTGCCAGTTGCTAGCCGTTAGATTTTGTAGGGCGGGCTGTGCCCGCGGGGTGCGTTGTCGGGCACAGCCCGACCTGCAACTTATAACTTACGACTGAATTCGGCGATGCGCTGAGCGGCTTCTACGGTCTCTTCAGTGCTTGCGACCAGAGCCAGACGCACAAAATTCTCGCCGGGGTTCACACCCTGAGCTGTGCGAGCAAGATAACTGCCCGGCAACACGGTGACATTATAGTCTCGATACAAGGCTTGCGCGAAGGCGGTGTCGGCGATCGGCGTGCGTATCCACAAATAGAAGCCTGCATCCGGCATCTCGACCGGCAGCACCGGCTTGAGTATACCAACTACTTTGGCGAACTTTTCCGCATACATGCGACGATTTTCCGCAACGTGTGCTTCGTCATTCCAGGCAGCGATGCTGGCAGCCTGTATCGCCGAGTTCATTGCCGAGCCATGGTAGGTGCGGTATAGCGCAAATCTTTCGATGATCCTGGCATCTCCCGCTACAAAGCCGGAGCGCATTCCCGGCACGTTGGAACGTTTCGACAAGCTGGAGAATACCACCAGATTTTTATAGTCGCCACGACCCAGGCGATGAGCGGCCTGTAGCGCGCCCAATGGTTTTTCGGAAAAATAAATCTCGGAATAACATTCGTCCGAGGCGATCACGAAACCATGGCGGTCGGACAACTCGAACAACGTTTTCCATTCCGCCAGCGGCATCACCCGCCCGGTCGGGTTGCCCGGCGAGCATACGTAGATCAATTGGGTACGTTGCCAGATTTCTTCTGACAGTTGCGCTAAGTTCAGCGCGTAGTTGTCTTCCGGCAAAGTGTTGAGGAAGTGAGGCGTGGCGCCGGCCAGAAATGCTGCCCCTTCGTAAATCTGGTAGAACGGGTTGGGACAGACCACGACGGGATTGGTTTTCGTGCGATCGACCACCGTTTGAGCAAAGGCGAACAGCGCTTCGCGGCTGCCGTTCACTGGAAGAACCTGGGTTTTGGCCTCGAGTGCCGGAATGCCATAGCGCGCGGCCAGCCAGTCGGTTATTGCACTGCGGAATGCGTCGCTGCCGGCGGTTGTGGGATAATTCGCCAGCCCGTCGAGGTTGGCAGTCAGCGCGTCGCGGATGAATCGCGGTGTGGCGTGTTTCGGTTCGCCGATAGACAGGCTGATCGCGCGATAGTCCGGGTTGGGCTGAACTTCGCGAAACAATGCGGCGAGTTTCTGAAACGGGTAGGGCTGCAGTCTCTGTAAATCTGGGTTCATTTGGGTAAATCCGGGTTCATTTGCTATCCCATTTATGTTTTCTATTTCGGGTGGCGCGAAAAATCAGCGCGCATTATACGGGCGCATTACATATTTAGGGACTGGCCAGTGTCATCAAAACAAAATGTATTGCCGGTTGCCGGAATCCTGAGCGGTGCCCTGGTGTGGGGGGTGATCTGGGACTCCTACGATGTTTTTCGAGAAGGCTGGAAAGTAAAACAAAACGTTGATTCTATAGGGTTTGGCTGGCAATTTGGCAAGTTCAAATAGGACACTTTTGGACAAAAAAAGACGCAAAAGGACAGATAAAATGCGTTTTTTTTGCGTTTTTTTTCGTTTTATTTGCGTTGTACAGAATGCGTTTTATACCCCAAACCAGCCACCCATAATGCTTGAAAAAAGCCACCTATCGTTAGATTTTTTGTATGACTTTGGAGTGTGGATAGCGGCCGGTCAGAAGGATATTGTTTGAGGAGCTGTTCTTACCCGTTGCTGTCTATGACGACCGGCAGCTATCGGGTAGTTAATGTGAAAACCAACCTTATCATTTCGCCCCTTTGAAGACGGGCGGCGCGATTGCAATGAGCGACCGTTCTTCGGCCATTGCGGACCGTCGCTCTTGTCTGGGCTGAGTTAACTGTGGGCGTCCGCTTTGTGGCATGCTGCTAGAATTGCGCTACAGCCGCAGCGTGCCATTAGCGGATCATGGCGACCGGCAGCTTTCGGGCAACATATCACATGTCATGACTTCCTGGTTCGTGCCAAGTTGTCATTCATATAACTGATTTATTACCTGTCAGCGATGTTAATGGCTGGGTGCGTAGCCAATCTTGCACGTATCGTTACCTCGTCAAGCTTCGGAGAACACAGCTCAATGAAGCGATAGGCAAAGCTGCGCAGATAGTGACCACGCCGCAAGGCGATGTAAGTCGTATTTGCTCCAAACAGGTGCTCGCATTTCAGCAAGCGCAGGTCAGTATCCTTGGCCGGGTTGAATGCCATCGAAGCGATGATACCGATGCCCATGCCTAACTCCACATAGGTTTTTATCACGTCTGCATCGAGTGCCGACATAACGATTTCGGGCGTAATGCCAGCATCGGCGAAGGATTGATCGATCTTTGCGCGTCCGGTCAGCCCTTCGTGGTAAGTGACGATGGGATATTCGGCAAGTGCCTGCAAGGTCAGCGGTTGCACTTTCTCCAGCGGATGCCCGGCGGGCACGATCACAGCGTGATACCAGGTGTAATACGGGAACGTATCGAGCTTGGTGACATCATGCAATGCTTCCGTCGCTACACCGATGTCTGCCTCGCCGCTCAACAGCATAGACACGATCTCATTCGGTCCGGCTTGATGCAGCTTGAGATGCACCTTGGGGAATGCCTTCTTGAACTCGGGAATCACTTTTGGCAAGGCATAACGTGCCTGCGTGTGCGTGGCAATCACGGTGAGCTGACCTTCGTCGCGCTTGCTGTACTGTTCGACCAGACTCTTGATGTTGTTCGCATCCAGCAGGATGCGCTCGACGATCTCCAGCAATTCGCGACCGGGATCTGTCAGGCCAAGTAGGCGTTTTCCCTTGCGCACGAAGAGTTCCACACCCAACTCATCTTCGAGATCCTTGATGTGCTTTGACACGCCGGATTGCGACGTGAACAGTGCATTGCCTACCTCGGTGAGGTTGAAGTTGCATCGTGCTGCCTCACGGATGATCCTAAGCTGCTGAAAGTTCATTTTTCACTCCTGTATCAAATACACGAAACTGGCGCGGGCGAATGAATACCTTGTCGCCACTCACCAATGGTGCGGTATCAAAGCGCTCGCGACTAAGTTCAATCTCGATAAATTCGCTGCTACCGTCCGCCACCACTTCAACTCGCACCACCGATCCGATGGCACGCACCAGTTTAACTTCTACTTGCAACGCGGTGTTATCTTGCGGCGTGAGGCTGATGTCGATGTCGTGCGGGCGAACATAAGCTACCGCATCACCGTGCTGCTGCGTCCACGGCGCATGTTCGCGGCTGTGGAACAGGTTTACGTTGCCGATGAACTGGTAGACAAACGGCGTGGCCGGTGCAGCATACACCTCGTCTGGTGTGCCGATTTGCTCGATTACTCCCTTGTTCATTACCACTACTCGATCCGCTACTTCCAGCGCCTCTTCCTGGTCATGTGTAACGAAGATGCTGGTGATGTGCAGTTCGTCATGCAGACGGCGTAACCAGCGGCGCAACTCCTTCCGTACCTGTGCATCGAGCGCACCGAACGGCTCATCCAGCAGCAAAATCTTCGGCTCGACCGCAAGCGCACGCGCCAGTGCGATGCGTTGCCGCTGCCCGCCGGAAAGCTGCGCGGGGTAACGGTTGGCAAGCCAATCCAGTTGCACCAGACTCAGCAGCTCATGCACACGGCGTTTGATCTCCGCTTCCTTGGGACGCTGCTTCTTCGGCTTCACGCGCAAGCCGAACGCTACGTTCTCGAATACCGTCATGTGGCGGAACAGCGCGTAATGCTGGAACACGAAACCGACATTGCGTTCGCGGGCATCGCGTTGCTCGACATCTTTGCCGTGGAACAGCAGCTTGCCAGAATCCGCCACGTCCAGTCCGCCGATGATCCGCAGCAGCGAAGTCTTGCCGCAGCCGGACGGACCGAGCAGCGCAAGTAGCTCGCCGCTGTTCACTTCCAGGTTGATGTTATCCAGCGCTTTGTAGTTGCCGAACTGTTTGTTGAGATTCTTTATCGTAATGCTCATCGTCATGCTCCGTGATGCAAAGGTTCACCGCTGCGCTTCGCCTGCCATTCGACCAGCGACTTCACCACCAGCGTGACCAGCGCCAGTAAAGCCAGCAGCGAGGCCACGGCAAAAGCGGCGACAAAGTTGTATTCGTTGTAAAGGATCTCGACGTGCAGCGGCATGGTGTTGGTCATGCCACGGATGTGGCCGGACACCACTGAAACCGCGCCAAATTCGCCCATCGCCCGCGCGTTGCATAGGATCACTCCATACAGCAGCCCCCACTTGATGTTGGGCAGCGTCACACGCCAGAATGTCTGCCAGCCAGATGCGCCGAGCGACACTGCCGCTTCTTCCTCTTCTTTGCCCTGCGCCTGCATCAGTGGAATCAGCTCGCGAGCGATGAACGGAAAGGTAACGAAGATGGTTGCCAGCACGATGCCCGGCACGGCGAAGATCAGTTTGATGTCGTGTGCCTGCAACCACGGACCAAACCAGCCCTGCGCACCGAACAGCAGCACATAGACCAAACCGGACACTACTGGGCTGACCGCGAACGGCAGGTCGATCAGCGTGATCAGCAGGCTCTTGCCCTTGAACTCGAATTTGGCGATGGCCCAAGCCGCCGCGACGCCGAACACCAGATTGGCAGGCACAGCAATGGCAGCAGTGAGTAGTGTCAGCTTGATTGCCGACCACGCATCTGGTTCCTGTAGTGCTTTCCAGTACAACTCCCAGCCCTTGCTCAACGCCTGAACGAACACCGCGAACAGCGGAATACCAAGGAACAGCACGAGGTAGGACAGTGCGACAACAATGAGCAGCAGTGTCACACTGACTGATTCGTGAGTGGAAATTCTTCTTTGAATTTGGGTCGCCATCAGCGCGTACCTCTTCTTGAACTCCACCATTGCAATATGTTAATAGCGAGTAACAGTGCGAACGAGAGCAGCAGCATCGCTACCGCGATGGTCGTTGCACCTGCATAGTCGTATTGCTCCAGCTTGGCGACGATCAGCAACGGTGCGATCTCGGAGATGTACGGCATGTTGCCCGCGATGAAGATCACCGAGCCGTATTCGCCGATGGCACGGGCAAAGGCCAGCGCGAAGCCGGTCAGCAGCGCTGGATATATTGCCGGGAAAATCACGCGTTGGAACACATCCCAACGACCCGCTCCCAGACTGGCCGCAGCTTCTTCCACCTCGGCCTCTACGTCTGCGAGCACCGGCTGCACCGTGCGCACCACGAACGGAAGTCCGATGAAGGTCAGTGCGACCACGATGCCAAGCGGCGTGTAAGCCACCTTGATGTCATGCGCAGTGAAATACTGTCCGAGCCAGCCGTTCGGCGCATACAGTGTAGCCAGCGTGATACCCGCCACGGCAGTTGGCAGGGCGAACGGCAGGTCCACCAAAGCATCTACGATGCGCTTGCCGGGAAAGGTGTAGCGCACCAACACCCAGGCCACGATTAGCCCGAAGAAGGCGTTGATGACCGCCGCTACGAAGGAAGTAAAAAATGTCACACGCAACGAAGCCAGTACGCGGTCGCCCGTGACAACATGCCAGAAACCCCCCAAGCCCAATGTTGCCGATTTGACGAACAACGCGGACAGTGGAATCAGCACGATAAGCGAAAGATAGAGCAGCGTAAAACCCAGCGCTAGATTGAAGCCGGGCAGCACGCTATGGGCACGAAACTGAGACATCGCATATTCCTGTTATTGGATAAGAGCGCAGTTTATCCATGCGTTACCATGCAGGAAAATAATAAAACCTGCATTGGTTAGCAGTTTTTGGAATAAGCATCGTTCTCGGCGACTTGCTGATTTTCCCAGCTAATAAAAATAAAAACAGGGGCAATAGCCTGCCCCTGAAACTAGGTATTGCACCTAAGGGGAGAGAACAATCTTAAGCGACTAATAGCTCAGATCGACAAAGCTGACTCCGTTTATCTGCCGAGAATTCTGAGCGGTCAAGGTAGTAACCTTGCAGCAAGTCGGCTCCAAGTTGGCGGACGGTCTTAAGTTGTCCGGCAGTTTCGATACCTGTGATGGCGACTTGCGTCCCGCTGCTGTGAAATTTGTCCACCAAACTGGAGATCACTCCCGTCAAACTTGGCGTGTATTCCGTTGTGCGAATCAACGAACCGTCCAGCTTGACGATGTCCGGTTTCAGTTTGAGCATTCTTTCCAAGCTGGATTGCGCTGTTCCAAAATTGTCCACCGCGATCTTGTAGCCCAAGCTACGGTAATTACTCACCGCTTCCTCCAGACGTACTGCATCTTTCACTTCAGACTCCTTGATCTCGATCACTACACGCGAAGTATCCACCGAGTAGTAGTGAAGAATTTGCTCGAAGGTACGTCCGTGGTCGCTGACACTGGTCAGCAAACGCGGATGGACGTTCAGGAATAGCAGTTCATGCTCGGGAAACCGCTTTGAGTGGTTCAGCAGGTGGATAGTGCGCACCAGACGGTCGAACAATACTAATCGGTTTGCCTTTACGGCCTCATCAAATGCTGCATCTGGTGTTAATTCGCCCTGTTCAAGGATGGAGGAACGCAGAAATGCTTCACGCCCCACCACTTTTCCATCTGCTCTTAGCACGGGTTGAAAAACACTGGACAAGCGCATTCCCATGAAATTGCAAATCAAGCCTTCTCGTCCAGCATCAATCAGGTTGTATTCGTCGAGATCGAGCAGCAGGTAGTTACGAAGCAATAGCCTCAAATACTGGTAGGGTTGTTGTGCCATGATTGCTCCTACTTTTTGGCGTAGATTTGATCGAACACGCCGCCATCGGCGAAGTGAGTCTTCTGAGCCTTGGTCCAGCCGCCGAACACTTCATCGATAGTGATCAGGTTCAGCTTGGGGAACTGCTTCGCATATTTCTTGGCGACCTTTTCATCGGTGGGACGATAGAAATTATTGGCAGCGATTTCCTGGCCTTCTGGTGAGTACAAGTATTCCAGATAAGCCTCAGCCACTTTCCGGGTACCGTGCTTGTCCACGTTCTTGTCCACAACACTGACTGGTGGTTCAGCCAGGATGCTCAAGCTGGGCGCAACGATGTCGAACTTGTCCGGACCGAGTTCTTTCACCGCGAGGAAGGCTTCATTCTCCCAAGCCAGCAGCACGTCGCCGATCCCACGTTCAACGAAAGTGGTCGTGGAGCCGCGTGCACCGGAATCCAGCACTGGCACGTTGGCATAAAGCTTGGAAACGAATTCCTGCGCCTTGGCCTGGTCGTTGCTATTGTGCTTCAGTGCATAGCCCCAAGCTGCCAGATAGTTCCAGCGAGCGCCGCCCGAGGTCTTCGGGTTCGGCGTGATGACAGCCACACTAGGTTTGACCAAGTCGTTCCAGTCCTTGATGTTCTTGGGATTGCCTTTGCGCACCAAGAACACGATGGTGGAGGTGTAGGGCGAACTGTTGTGCTTCAAACGTGTTTGCCAGTTTGCCGGAACCAGATCACTCTTGGTTGCCAGCGCGTCGATGTCGGCAGCCAGTGCGAGTGTTGCTACGTCTGCTTCCAATCCGTCGATGATGGCGCGTGCCTGTTTTCCGGAACCGCCGTGCGATGCACTGATGATAACGTCATCGCCAGTTTTGGCCTTCCAGTACTTGGCAAAAGCGGCGTTGTAGTCTTGGTACAACTCACGGGTGGGGTCGTAGGATACGTTGAGCAACTTGATTTCAGCCGCGTGCGACGCTCCAGAGAAAAGCGCCGCTATTAAGGTCAGCGCGGTGAGTGTAGATCGATTCATGTTTTCTCCTAAGTTGTGGTGTTCGTGTATGTAAATTCACGATGGGCGCATCTTAGGAAACCGACCTGGGCGCGTGAACCAATTTATTTTCTATTAGTTAGCTGTTTTTTGAATAAGTGGATGAGCAAGCAGCAGGTCGGAGGAGAGATATACCAGAGTGCTTAGTAGGGCGAAGAATGTTAATGGCCACAGTGTGTCGACCACTTCCATTAGCGACCGTCCGGTTTCGGGCAGCGAAATAACAACATTGTATTTCTGCTGAGTGTCGATAGTGTGAATTCGCCAGTGTCCGCTGTCGGGCAGTGCAGTTTTTTGCGCACACGGAAATTTTCATTGCTCAGAAGCAGACGTTCGCCAATC
>JADGRM010000232.1 GCA_017880945.1 Gallionella sp.
CCGCTGGTTAAGCCCGACCTACGAATTATTTACCTTTGAAATGGAATGACATCATTGAAATCCGGTTGTTCTGCTAAAAAATGGCAGGTGTCGCGGCTATAGCGCAATATCCTTGAGCTCGCCGCGCAGGCTTGCGTAGTCAGGACAGGCGCTTGCCACGACCCGCCAAAATGCCGCCGAATGATTCATCTCGCGCAGATGGGCCAGCTCATGCACCACCACATAATCGATCAAGCGCAGCGGCAGTTTGATCAGCTGCACATTCAGCCGCACGGTGCCGCTTACCGTGCAACTTCCCCACTGCGCTTTCGCCGCAGTAAGTTTGATCGCACATGGCGCGACATTGAGCAACTGCGCGTAGAGCGCCACACGCTGTTCAAAAAAATGCAGCGCTTCGCGCTGATACCAGCGTGACACTATTTTCTCTATATACGCAGTCTCATTGGCAGCATCGACGAACACCCACAACTCGCTGCCGCGCCGTTCCAGCGTAGAGGCGAACAAACTTTGCACCACGCGCAACACCAGCTGTTCACCCAAATAATCTATCTTTTCGCCATCCTGCCAGAGAATTTCTAGCGGCTTGCGCGATTGCCACCCATCCAGCTTTTCCACTACCCAGCTCGCCTTGTCCTGCAACACGCTGTGCAGCCATTTTTCAGAGGCGCGCAGCGGCACACTGATGGTCAGGCCGCGGTCATCGATGCGCAGGCCGATGCTGCGGCGTTTGCCGCTGCGCTTCAAGGTGTAGGTGATGTGTTTCCCGGAAAGAAGTGCGGTACGTTGTTCAACGGCGGGAGGGTCGTTGCGAAGCAACGGGGACACCCCGGACGTGCCCCTTGCGAGTACGCCGGGAGTTGCAGCCAGATTGCGCAATCGTTTGAGCATCAATGTTCAAGATTCTGGATTTCATTCTCAATCCACGCTTCGACGCGCGCATTGATCTCATCCGCCTTTAGCCCCTTGGTCTCGATAGGTGCACCGATGCTCATCGTGATCAGGCCGGGATGTTTGCCGAACGCATTGCGCCCCCATAGCCGTCCGGCATTGTGCGCCACCGGTATCACCGGCACGCCGCTGCTTGCTGCGAGCATCGCGCCGCCAATCTTGTATTTGCCTCGCCGACCAAACGGTACGCGCGTGCCTTCCGGGAAGACCACCACGCAGAAACCTTGCGCGAGTCTTTCCTTGCCCTGCTTCAGCAATTGCCTCATCGCACCTTTTCCATCGCTGCGTTTGATCGCAATCGGACTGGTCAGTGCCAGTGCCCAACCGAAAAACGGTATCCACAACAATTCGCGCTTCAACACCCACACTTGCGGAGGAAAGATTTTCTGCAGGGCCAATGTTTCCCATGCCGACTGGTGTTTGCACATGACGATGCATGGTTTGGTCGGCAAATTCTCGATACCCTTTACCTGATGGCGTATGCCGCAAACCACACGCAGTATGGGCAGCATCAATTTCGCCCATAGTGAGATGATGCGATAGCGCGTAAGCCGGTCGAATGGAAAGGACAGCAAAGCCAGCATCGCAAAAACCGGCGTGATGATGATTTGCAGCAACAGGAAAACCAGTGAGCGTAAAACGAGCATATCAGTCCAAACCGCAGAGGCAATTCATTATTTACACCTACACCAGTTCTTCGGCCACCGCCGCCAAATTAGCAAACACTGGCGTACCCTCCGGCAATCCCCCCGCCGCCCGGGTTTTGACACCCTTGCCGGTCAGCACCAGATAAGGCTGCGCTCCAATCGTTGCGGCGGATTGCAAGTCGCGCAGCGAATCGCCCACTGCCGGCACGCCCGAAAGACTGACGTTGTAACGCGCCGCGATCTCCTCCAGCATACCTGTCTTGGGCTTGCGGCAATTGCAATGACTATCCGCCGAATGCGGGCAGAAAAACACCGCATCGATGCGCGCACCTACCAGAGCGCAAGCTTTGTGCATCTTGTCGTGTATCGCATTCAGCGTCGGCATGTCGAACAGCCCGCGCCCCACGCCGGATTGATTGGTCGACACCACCACGCGGTAGCCGGCCTGATTCAGCCGTGCTATCGCTTCCAGGCTGCCGGGTATCGGCTTCCATTCCTCCGGGCTCTTGATGAACTGGTCAGAATCGAAGTTGATCACGCCGTCGCGGTCGAGAATGATAAGCTGCATGTCTTGTTTATCCTGTAGTTCCTAGGCCGCCAATTTGGAAATATCGGCGACCTGATTCATCAACTTGGCGAGCTGCTGGAGCAGTACCGCACGGTTCAAACGCAGATCCTTGTCCTCGCACATCACCATGACTTTCTCGAAGAATTCGTCAATGAACGGCTTGAGCGTAGCCAGTGCCTTCAGGTTCTGCCCATAGTCTCCGCGGGTCAGGCAGCTCTGAGCAAACGGGGTGATGTCCTGCATGGCCTGGTACAGATCACGTTCAGCGGCTTCATTCAGCAGCGCAGGCTTCACAGTGGCATCAGTCAAATCAGCGCCGATCTCTTCGCGGTTCTTGCGCATGATGTTCTGTACGCGCTTGTTGGCAGCAGCCAGATCTTTTGCCACCGACAGCGCAGCGAAGGCGCGCACCGCCGCAAGACGTTTGGTCACTTCAGCAAGACGTTGTGGACGCAGCGACAACACGGCATCAACTTCCTGGCTACTGTAGCCTTGCTCCCTTAAAAATCCACTCAATCGTTCGTAAATAAAATTAAGCACAGAAACTGGGGTGTCCTTATGCAAGGCATTAGTTCCTTTTGCATTTGGGCCGAGAGTCATTGTTATGGACGACATTAAATCGAAGCTATCTCGAACCAGTGTATCAATCGACAAACTTAGATCTTTCTCGATCAGCATCCGAATCACACCCAGTGCATGACGGCGTAATGCAAACCGATCCTGGTCGCCGGTCGGGATCTCCCCGATACCGAACATGCCTAACAATGTTTCCAGTTTATCGGCCAGTGCGACACAGATACCCACCATGTTGCGCGGCAACTCATCACCAGCAAAACGCGGTTTATAGTGGTCTTCGATCGCAAACGCGATGTCATCGCTCAAGCCGTCGTGTTTGGCGTAATAACGTCCCATGATGCCTTGCAACTCTGGGAATTCGCCCACCATGTCCGTGAGCAGATCGGCCTTGGCCAGCA
>JADGRM010000233.1 GCA_017880945.1 Gallionella sp.
TATGTCACCGTTAACCAATGACTTATGTTGGCGTAGTTTGCCAACTTAGTCAGATGGCTATGCAAAGCCTTTTGGTGACTTAGCCGAATGGCTATGCAACGCCTTTTGACAACATAGTCGAATCGCTATAACCATAACCAATCACTTGGCAGCTTGCTGCCTTAGTGAGATGGCTAGTTGTTTCATCAATGACTTACCCAGCGTCCTTTGCTGGGTTATAACCAGCCGCTTGGCCACCGTTTTTTGGTGGAGTAGCGGAATGGCTAGTTGTTTCATCAGTAGTTGTATCAGTACTTACATCAAGACAGGCTTGATCCGGCGGGCGCAGCCCGCCCTGCAAAAATGCACGTTTGATCTGGAAGTGGAATTATAGATGCTGCGCGAACCAGTCGGCCGCGCTGTGCGCCGCCTGTTGCAGCGCGCCCGGTTCTTCGAACAAATGGGTCGCACCGGGGATCAGCGTGAGTTTCTTCTCGCAGTTCAGCAACGCATCGGCCTGCTGGTTCAGCTCGATCACACCGTAGTCCGCGCCGCCGACGATCAGCAGGGTCGGCGCAGTGACGCGACGCAGTGCGACGGCTCCGGCGAGGTCGGGTCGTCCGCCGCGCGATACCACGGCGGCGATTTTATCTTCCATTTGTGCGGCCGCTTGCAATGCTGCTGCAGCACCGGTGCTGGCACCGAAATAGCCCAAGCTCAGTGCTTGCGTCTTCGGGTTGCTTTGCAGCCATGCGGTCGCCGCGAGCAGGCGGCGCGTGAGCAGTTCGATGTCGAAGCGCGTGGCGTAATCCTGATCCTCTTCGCGCGTCAGCAGATCGAACAGCAGCGTGCCGATGCCGCGTTGTTGCAGCACTTCGGCGACATAGGTGTTGCGCGGACTGAAGCGGCTGCTGCCGCTGCCGTGGGCAAACAGCACCACGCCTTTGGCAGATGGCGGCAGGATCAGTTCGCCATCGAGTTCGACCAGCTCGCCATCTGATTCGACAAGACCAGCCGGTATATGTACGGTGCTCATGTTGTTCCCCCCAACAAAATGTAAATGAATTTGTAGCCCGGATGAGGGCCGAATGCAGGGAACAGGGGACTCAGCGGTGCTTTCCCGGATTCCGTTTTGCTCCATCCAGGCTAGCTGTCTGGCTCCGGCGCTTCAGGCTTGTGCAGGAAGTACATGGCGATGTGCCATGAGTTCACCATGTAACAATGCCCGGGCAATCAATGCACAAAAATAAAGCCCAGCAGACCGAGAAACAAAATAATCCCGATGAAAAGCAGGATACTACGCCAGATGCTGCTCATGAACTTCTCCTTTTTAGAATGGGCTGTGCGCCCTGTGCAATCATTTACCCGCCATGACAATGGGAATGCGCTGCCGGCCGAATTGTCCCGCAAATTTCTCAAAATGACCAGCCAGCTGCGAGCCGCATTGCGGACATTCTCCATGCTCGGTGAGCGTGTAGTCGCGGATCTCGTGCCAGTCGCGCACGATCAGCGGATGCTGGCAAGCCGGACAGTGCGTGGTGCCGCCCGAAAGGTCGTGCACGTTGCCGGTATACACATGCAACAGTCCGGCAGAGTGGGCGATCTGCCGTGCCTGGGTCAGCGTTTTCGCCGGGGTGCCGGGAATGCCGGTCATCTTGTAGTCGGGGTGGAAAGCGGTGAAGTGCAGCGGCACGTCCACGCCGAGTTCCCTGGCGATCCATTCGCTCATCTTGCCGATTTCGTGCGCTGAATCGTTGAGACCGGGAATCAGCAATGTGGTGATCTCCAACCATACCTTGGTTTCCTGACGCAGATATTTCAGCGTATCCAGCACCGGTTGCAAATGTGAACCGGTTTGTTTGACATAGAACTCGTCGGTGAACGCCTTCAGGTCGACATTGGCGGCGTCCATCTTGGCGTAGAACTCGCGGCGCGGCTGGTCGTGCATATAGCCTGCGGTGACCGCCACTGCATTGATGCCGCGCTCGTGACAGGCATCGGCCACGTCCATCGCATATTCGGCGAAGATCACCGGATCGTTGTAGGTGAAGGCGACACTCTTGCAGCCCAGCCGCTCGGCGGTGCGCGCGATGGCTTCCGGGGTGGCCTGGTCGGCGAGTTTGTCGAAGCTGCGCGATTTGGAGATGTCCCAGTTCTGGCAGAATTTGCAGGCGAGGTTGCAGCCCGCCGTGCCGAATGACAGGATGCTGCTGCCCGGATAAAAATGGTTAAGCGGTTTTTTCTCGATCGGGTCGACGCAGAATCCGGAGGAGCGACCATAAGTTGTCAGCACCATCGCATCATTGATGCGGCCGCGCACGAAACACGCGCCGCGCTGGCCTTCATTCAGCTTGCAGTCGCGCGGACACAGGTCGCACTGGATACGGCCATCGTCCAGCTTGTGCCAATACTTGGCCGGATATTGTTCGGCGATGCTGATCGGTTCATCCATGTTGGCGCTCCTTCGGGTGCCCGGCCAAATGATTTTCGGACTCGCTCCACTTGGTCACGGTATAGCGCGACAACTTCACGCCTTCCGCCCAGAAGTCATCGGGCAGCCCGGCCTTGCGTCTGAGCATCCCGAGAAACTGACGCGGTTGCGCAAGGCTTTCCCAGACCTGCGGCAAAAATGTGCTGCGATACCTGCCGTATTCAAAAATGATGCCGTCCACGCCGGGACGCAACTGGGCCAGCGCATCGGCCTCGTCGCGAACCTCCATCGCCTGGGTACTCGAAAGCAGCGAAATCTCGACTGTGGTGATGTCGAGTTCTTCCACGCTCAACGGCGTAAAGCGCGGATCGCGCATCGCGGCGGACACGGCATTGCCTTTGACATCGGCGAGCAATGGCTGGTGTGATTGCAGCGAGCCGATGCAGCCGCGCAACTCGCCATCTTGAGTGAGTGTGACGAAACATGCGCCACGCTCGGCGAGCCACGGGGCGGATTCGTCTGCCTTGTATGAAACCTTCAATGCGCCTGAAATCGCGGCGCGCGCAATCGGTAGTAACACTACACCTCTTTCATCTGACATGCTTCATCTCCTGGAAATTATGTTGCAGGGGTAAATGCAAACGCGGCATACCCCACCACCTGTGCATGAGACCCGGCTGTGTCCCCAGAGTTTCGTAAATCGAGCAAATGAGG
>JADGRM010000234.1 GCA_017880945.1 Gallionella sp.
ACATATCGTACGGATTTTCTCAAGACCGTGCATTACGAAGCCACACGCGCCGGACTTGATCCTGAATTGGTGTTGGGCTTGATCGAAGTGGAAAGTGGATTCAAGAAGTACGCTGTATCCAAGGTGGGCGCGCGCGGCTATATGCAGGTGATGCCGTTCTGGGTAAAAGAACTCGGCACAAATGAACAGGATTTATTTCATCTGCGCATCAACCTGCGTTACGGTTGCACCATTCTGCGCCATTATCTGGACATGGAGAAAGGCAATTTGTATCGCGCCCTGGGACGTTACAACGGCACTTTGGGCAAGCCGGAATATCCGAATCTGGTGCGTGCCGCCTGGCACAACCACTGGGCTTTGCCGCAACGCACGATCAGCAACTACTATTCGTCTGCCAACTGATTTACTTGGCGATTTGATCTATTTCTTCTTGATATAAGCCTCGATACTTGCGCGTGTCACTCCACCCGCCTGATAACCCACCTGTTCACCCTGGGGGTTATACAAATAGCTGACCGGCAGAACCTCTACTGCGCCAATCTGGGCTGTGACCTTGCGATCACCCATCACCACCGGATAGCTGATGCCATGCGCCTGTGCGAAGTCGGCGACTTTTTTGTTCGAACCTGAATCCATCGCAATACCGATCACCAGCAGATCCTTGTCATGATGCGCGTTATGCAAGCTGATCAGCTCGGGGATTTCGTCCAGACAGGGCGGGCACCAGGTTGCCCAATAATTTACCAGCACCCACTTGCCGCGATAATCGGCCAGGCGATGCGTTTTGCCCTGCAAATCCTCCAGCGAAAAATCCGCAGCGCAGGCAACCCAGGAGCAAACCAGCAATAACGTAAACAACGCGATGCGAAACAGTCCTGCGCCAGGCTCAGTCGAATGACTGGTCCCGAACCCTCCTGTGTTATCCAAGGGCGAATGATCAGTGATCGTGATGTTCGGGTACATCGGGGCTATCTTCCTTTTTTTCATGATCCGATTCGGCAGCATGGCTGAAATACAGTGCCAGCGCGATCAACGCGATACTCGCGCCCAGATAAACCAGATCCAGCGGCGTAGTCAGCTTCATGTTGATCGCCTCTTGAAACAAGGTAACGATCAAAATCATCAAAATTACTTTGGCCAAACGGGACTTCAAGTCATCCAGACTGCCGATCACCAGTATCTTGCTGGATGCCCTGCTGCCATGCGCCTGATCGATGTCACTGATGAACAGTTCATACAGGCCCAGCGAAAATATCAACATCACGGTCGCCAGCAAATAGCCATCCACCACTTCCACGATATGCGTGACTGTGCTGTCATGCAGCGCCTTGCGCGCTTCGTCAGTCAGGCTGGAATCGGCATAATGCAACGCATGCAGGAACAAATTCACCACATCCACAGTAGCCATGTAGAAAATCGCAAAACCCGCCAGCAGGCTGCCTATCACCGCAGTGATGATCACAAAGCGGCTATTCCACAGCGTGCCCTCAAAAATGGTTTCCAAAAGCTTCATCATTTCTCCTCAAGTTGCAGCATCAATATCGCCGAACATTAGAACGCAATTAATCACCTTGGGCAAGCATTCCGGAAGCTTGCCGGGCAAAGAGTTCATGCAACGTGATATCGGTACTTTGCTCAAGCTGACCGGCACACTCCACCAGCCAATGTTGCAACGGATCGTCATTTTTCCCGGCGGGCAATGAGTCGCGGTTCAGCACGAACAAGCGCAACAATTCGTTAACGCGAATATGGTCAGCATCGCGCATCAGCACCCAGCCGTTTCCCTCCACTTTGCGCACCATGTCCACGCCGGCCAATTCCTCCAGTATGCTTTCCAGCGTGTCATAACCGAAGCGCAAAGACTTGGACAATTCCGGCAAGGTGCTCACACTTCCATTCTGTAAACCGCTCGCCATGATTTGCAACACACGCAGGGCATCAAGCAACCGGGTGGCAGGTCCAAAGTTTTGTACTGCCGGAGTGCGCCAATGCGAGAGTGATGCGGCGATGACAGCACCGAACAGAATAGTCAGCCAGGACAGGTAGATCCACATCAGGAAAATCGGCACGCTGGCAAACGCACCATACACCAATTCGTAGGTGGGAAAATGGCTGATGAAATAGCCAAATACCCTGCTTGTGGTTTCAAACACCACCGCAGCCACCAATGCGCCGATCAGCGCGTGGGCACGAGGTACAAGGCGATTTGGTACCAGTTCAAATAGCAAAGTAAAAGCCAGGGTGGAAAATAATATCGGCAATGTTTTAAGCACCGCGATACCTAATGGCGAAACATATTTTCCGTGCCCCATGGACAACCCGACCAGCCATGATGTCAGCGATAAACTTGCCCCGATCAGCAACGGTGCAAGGGTCAGGACGGCCCAGTAAGCCACCAGCCGTTTGAACAAGGGACGTGGCCGCGATACCTGCCAAATAACGTTAAACGCTTTGTCAATGGTCAGCATCATCAACATGGCGGTAACCGCCAGAAATACAATGCCCACTGTAGTGAGGCGTGTTGCACTGTCGGCAAATTGCTGCATATACCGAGTGATAATTATCCCGGAATTTTCCGGCATCAGATTGTTCAGCAGATAGATTTTGATCTGTGCCGAGAAATTCTCGAACACCGGAAATGCCGAGAACACGGTCAATGCAATGGTTATCATCGGAATCAGCGATAACAATGTGGTAAAGGTCAGGCTCGCGGCAGTTTGAGCGCACCGATCCGTCACAAAGCGCGTTACGATCAAACGAACCAACGCTTGTATATCGCGCAAATTATTTCGCATGTCCTGACCGTTTCCCTATAATGAGCCAATGATAACCGACAAAGAAATCCTCGTGCTGTATTACAGCCAACATGGTGCGACCCGGCAAATGGCCCAGCTGATTGCGCGCGGCGTGGAACAAGCGGACGGCGTGCGCGCCCGATTGCGCACTGTACCCAAAATTTCAGCCTTAAGTGAAGCAACCGAACCGAGCATACCTGACAGCGGTGCGCCTTATGTTGAATTGATCGATCTCGAAGAATGTATAGGCCTGGCATTAGGCAGTCCGACGCGCTTCGGTAACATGTCATCCGCAATGAAATATTTCTGGGATGGTACCGG
>JADGRM010000235.1 GCA_017880945.1 Gallionella sp.
GCTGTTCGAGCGCGAATACGTGGAGGCGGAACAACATGCCTATAACGAAACGGCGGTGGAAGACGATATCATCTGCCTGCGCATGCACCAGGGGCGCAAGTCGCTGTACCAGCGCGGCATCGAAGAGCACGGCCCGTATCAGTCACCCACCGAAGACGGCATGCTGCACTTCCATGAGTATCTGCGCCGCAATCTTGCGTCACACCTCTAATTGTCATTGATGGAACTACTAGCCAATCCACTAAGCCACCAAACAACGGTGGCAAGTGGCTGGTTATCCCGCGCAAACTGGAAACCAGTGTGTAGGAGCGGGCCATGCCCGCGATTAAGCGGATCGCGGGCCGCTTCGACAGGCTCAGGACAGGCACGCCCCGCTCCTACAAATTCAACCGCTTTTTCCGGGTTGAATAAATCCGCTGGATTCCCGTTTGCATGGGAATGACGGGTTAGCATGGGCTCACTGTGGATGCTGGTCGCCGGACTCCTGTTCGGCTGCATGGGGGTGTTCGTCAAACTCGGCGCGGCGTATTTTTCCCATATCGAGCTGGTGTTCTATCGCTCGTTCTTCGGATTGTTGCTGATCTATCTCATCATGCGTCAACAGCGCGTCAGCGTTGCCACACAATACTGGCGCAACCACCTGTGGCGCGGCATTTCCGGTTCGGTAGCCCTCGCGCTGTTCTTCTACTGCATCACTGTGCTGCCGCTCGCCACCGCCGTCACACTCAACTACACCGCGCCGCTGTTTCTCACCATCCTCACCATGCTGGTGTTCAAGGACAAGTTTCATCTGCCGCTGACCATCGCCATCGCACTGGGATTCGGCGGGGTGGTGCTGCTGTTGCACCCGGCCTTGCAACGCGATCAACTGCTGCCCGGTTTGCTCGGCCTGATTTCCGGTTTTCTCGCCGGCATCGCCTATCTCAACGTCAAACAACTCGGCATCATCGGCGAACCGGATACGCGCACCGTATTTTATTTCAGCCTGATCGCCACCATCGGCAGCGGCGTGTGGATGCTGTTCGACACGGTGCATACCATCACCCCGCAAGGCTTTGCCCTCCTGCTTGGGCTGGGCAGCACCGCCACCCTCGCGCAACTCTCCATGACGCGCGCCTACCGCGTCGGCAACACGCTGGTGGTCGGCAGCCTGGCATACAGCACCATCGTGTTCGCCAGCCTGTTCGGCATGTTACTGTGGAATGAAGTATTGCCGCTGAGCAGTTGGCTGGGCATGGCGTTCATCATCGCGGGTGGTGTGTTAAGCTTACGCCTGACACCCAAACACCCGTCTCCAAAAAAATAAGGGAGCAGAAAAATGATCACCATCGAACAAACCGCAAACCTCGTCAACGTCGCCGTCCTTGGGGAATTCACCATCGCCGACTTCAAGACATTCGAAGAACAATCCTTGTATAAACTGAAATCGGCCGGCGCGGTCAACCTGCTGTTCGACCTGCGCGCGATGGTCAGCTACACCATCGACGTGGCCTGGGAAGAGATCAAATTCTTCCGCCGCGAACACAACCACGACTTCAGCAAGATCGCCGTGGTCACCGACAACCAATGGCTCACCTGGCAGGCGTGGCTGTCGCGCATCTTCGTGGATGCGGATATACGCGTGTTTACCGATTACACGGAAGCGCGGGCTTGGGTTCAAGCCTAAAGACCTCTGGGCAACTACTGTGCTTGGTGATACTTCGTCGAAAAGCGGCTCAAAATCCTCATGTATATTTTATACATTCCGGTTTTCGCTGCCTTTCTCCTCGTCTGACCTGCGCTCGTCACGTTGCGCAGAGGTCTTGGTACGTTGGATATATGCCAGCTTATCTGCCTTGAAAGTGCCTTTAATGGCGCGTTTTAGCCTGCATAGGATGGGTTGAGCGTGGCGATACCCAACAAATTGAATGCCGAAAAAGATGGGTATCGCTACGCTCCACCCATCCTACCAATCCGCCCAATAAAAAAACCCGCCTAGGCGGGTTTTTCTTTGCACTACGAAGCCATCCTGAATTACTTCAGCTTGGTTTCCTTGTACATGACATGCTTGCGTGCCTTGGGATCGTATTTCTTCATTTCGAGCTTTTCAGGCGTGGTGCGCTTGTTCTTGGTCGTGGTGTAGAAATGACCGGTACCGGCACTTGATTCGAGTTTGATTTTTTCGCGAGCCATTTTCTATCTCCTTAAACGTTTACGCCGCGGGCGCGTACTTCAACCAGCACCGCGTCGATACCATTCTTGTCGATGGTGCGCAGCGCCGCATTGGTCAGGCGCAGGCTGACCCAGCGGTTCTCGCTCTCGACCCAGAAGCGGCGGCGTTGCAGATTCGGCAAAAAACGACGCTTGGTTTTGTTGTTTGCGTGGGAAATTTTGTTTCCCGTCATCGGGGCTTTTCCCGTCACTTGACATACACGTGCCATAGCTCTACTCCAACCAATTTCAAAAGAGCGCGGATTCTACCGAAGGAATCGGGAATGTTCAACCTGAATTTTGGGGTGGACCGTCAAACTCCCCTCAGCCAGGACCTTAACCAAACTGAAACATTCACAGTTTAAGCTGCCGCGCTTGCCCATCCATAGGGTAATTCTTCAGGATTAAACATGGAAAGTCCATACAAAGGCAAGACCGGTTTGAAGCGCGTTTGGAGCGCATTGTTTTACTCACTGGCCGGATTGCGCGCAGCGATCCGCCATGAGGATGCCTTCCGCCAGGAAGTGCTGCTGGCAGGCATACTCATCCCGACTGCGCTGTTTTTGCCCGTCAGTGCGATCGGCAAGGCACTGATGATCGCCAGCGTGTTGCTGGTGCTGATAGTCGAATTGCTCAACTCCGCAGTGGAGGCCGCCGTGGATCACACTTCATTGGATCATCACCAGCTCGCCAAACGCGCCAAGGACATCGGCAGTGCGGCGGTGTTGATAAGTTTGCTGAACGTCGTTTCGGTTTGGCTGCTGATCCTGCTCAATTAACCTGTCAACCTAATAAAAGCAGTTGAATCTTGTCCGAAAAACTTTTGATGGAACCACTGATATGACTACTAGCCATCTGACTAACCCAGCAAAGGACGCTGGTCAAGTCATTGGTTATAGCCATTCCAC
>JADGRM010000051.1 GCA_017880945.1 Gallionella sp.
CATGAACACATACATCGGATCGGCGAAGTAAGAGTAAGTCACTTCCTTGCGATCCAGCATGATCTGTTCGAATTTGTCGTCGGCGCGGTACACGGTTTCCTGTGCGGAGTCGGTCAGCAGATTCTTCATCTTCATCTTGACCACGGAGCCGTTGCGGCCGGAACGGCTGTACTCTGCCTTGAGCACGACCATCGGATCGGTGCCCACCATAATGACGTTACCTACGCGAACTTCCTGTGCTGTTTTCATGTTTACTGCCCTCAATTTTCAAGGCGCGCATTGTACCGATTTCCCGGCAAAAATCCAGCAAATTCAAAGCCAGATTATTTTCGGCCAATTGCCGCGCCCAATGTTGCGCGCACCGGTTCAGCTCGCTGAGTTCGGCTGCAAAGGCCGGCCATGCCTGTCCTGAGCTTGTCGAAGTGGCCTGTCCTGACCCTTCGACTGCGCTCAGGACTAAAGGCTTCGTCGAAGCGGCCTGTCCTGAGCCTGTCAAAGTAACCTGCCCTGCCTCGCCACCGTTATTCCACGCCTGCCACATGCCCTCTACCGCCTGGCTTGCGGACAAGCTGAGTTGTCTGTTGTATAACATGAGGAAGGCTTGCAGCTTTTTCAAGTGCACCGTGTCGTGCTGAGGATAGATTTGCCAAACGAACGGGCGCGCAGCCCATTGCGCGCGCACATATGAATCCTCGCCGCGCACAAAATTCACATCGCATGCCCACAACATCGGGTCATAGCGTTCCTGTTCGACGAACGGCAACACGCTCATTTGCAAATTGCCGCGTGCATAAGTTCCACCCGCACGCGGGGCGTCTGCGTCAAAATATTGCCTGGCCTGAGGCAGGATGCGCCCTTCCGGTATCAGGCAAAGCACGGGTTGCGCACTGGCCGACCATGCATCGAACAAGCCGGGCAGCGCGGCATTTTCATAGCCGAACAGCGAGATTTTTAATGTCTCTGCTGAAGGGACTGCCATCCCGATGGATCGCCAGAACGCCTGCTGCTGGACGGCATCGCTCTGAAAAGCATCGCGCCGTGCCAGTAGATCGTTTTCCAGCAATAATCCGCCTGTTTTTTCAGTGAAGCCGGGGAAAAAAAAATATTTGGTCAGCGGCAAACTCGGATGCGGCGAAGGCAGTTTATGGCATCCACCCACCCAATCCTCGGCACTCAAATATTCGAGGTTGACCCAGGCTGGCTGCTGCGCTTGTACCGCCATCGCTTCGATGTAGCTATCCGGTAACTTGCACGCAAATGCTTCAATCACCAAATCGGCGGGCTGTACTCCCGGAAAATTCTTACTCCACAGGCCTACTTCCACACCGCGACAGCGCTGGCTGTCCAGCGTTGCATCGGCTTCCGGACACAACTTGACCAGGCTGCCCAAATCATCCACCCACAACCTGACCGCGAGACCATGCTCGCTTGCCAACTGCCGCGCCAGCCGCCAGCACACGCCGATATCGCCATAGTTGTCGATGACGTTGCAGAAGATATCGCAGCGAATATTTGTTTTGTTCATTTCAAATCGTATGATTCGGTTGGGCGTCATTCCGCATGCAACGCCTCCACCGGATCCAGTCTTGCCGCGCGCCTTGCGGGCATCACACCGGCTGCAAGTCCGATACTGATCGCGCTCAGCTCGGCGAGCACCGCGAACAGCCAAGGCGTGTGTACCGGCAAAGCAGGGAAAAGCAGATGCAAACCTTGCGCAATGCCGACCCCAAGAGCCAAGCCTGCCAAGCCACCCAGCGCTGAGAGCAATATCGCCTCGCCCAGAAACAGCGTCAGTACCTGTCGTTCTCGCGCACCCAAAGCGCGCAGCAAGCCGATCTCGGCGGTGCGCTCGGTGACGGCCATGGTCATGATGGTCAGGATGCCGACCCCGCCCACCAGCAGGGAAATCCCGCCCAGCGCGCCCACCGCGAAGGTGATCACATCCAGCACAGAGCCCAGCACCTCGAGGGCTTTTTCTTGCGGAGTTATCGTGAAGTCTTCGCGCCCGTGCCGCTCCTTGAGCAGCGCGGTGATGCCACGCACCACGCCTTGCAGATCGGCATTGGCCTTGTAGCTCAACTGGATTTCCATCAGCCCCGGACGATTGAATAATTCCAGTGCGCGTGCGGCGGGAATGAACACGGTATCGTCGAGATCGAAGCCGAGCATCTGCCCCTTTGGTTCCATCACGCCGACCACCCGGTAGCGTTGCCCGCCGATACGCAAATAACTGCCGAGCGGATTTTGCCCTGAGAACAATTCCTGACGAACTTTTGAGCCTAGCACGACCAGGGCACGAGCCTGGGTCGGATCATCATCCGGCAGGAAACCGCCGGTCTGCACATTGCTTGCCATGACCTTGGTGAGATCGTGCCCCGCCCCGAACACCGTGGTGCGGCGCGTCTTGCCATTGGCGCGCACCTCGGCATTGCCTGTCACACTTGGATTGACATATTCGACATTCGCCAAATGGCGCAAGGCCTGCGCATCGTCAATGGATAGCTGCCTGACCGAGCCGAAGATGCCCACATTGCCACCCTGCGTCTGCGTCTTGCCGGGCTGAATGGCGATCAAGTTAGTGCCAAACTGGTTGAATTCAGCCAGCACGAATTGATGCAAACCTTCGCCGATAGAAGTCAGCAAGATCACCGCCGTAATGCCGATGGCGATGCCCAGGCCAGTCAGGAAGCTGCGTAGCCGATAGGCCAGGAAGCTGGAGGTGGTAAGACGGATAAGGTCTGGGAATAGCATAGCTTCAGTACCGGTGGTGTCAATCACACATCCGCTTCATGCCTGTATCACATGCCGCACTTCCCTAAATGCTGCACCTTGCCGCTGCTGAACGCCGGAGCTTGAACCTGATGAGGACGATCAAACGGTGGGGCCTGAAACCTCCTGGGTCGCTGGCGTTTGCACCTTGGCCGTATGCGGGACACGATTAACACGCCCGGTGAGGCGATACATGACCATCTCACCTTTACCCTTGACATGGATGGTGGCGGGCGGTTCAAAGGCGTAGTCTTGCCGTATCCTGTTATAGGTCGTCTTGTCCACCTGGATGACATCCTGCACTGCCTCATCGGTCAAGCGACTGGCAATATTCACAGTGTCGCCCCACAGATCGTAGATGAACCTTTTGGTGCCGATCACCCCGGCAACCACAGGACCGGTAGCGATGCCGGTGTGTATACCCAGCTTGAATCTGGACAAGTTAGGATTGGTGATCACAAATTCGCGCATTTCCAGAGACAGATCTGCGATGTCCCGGGTGTAATCGACATTATTGCGATTCAGTCCGCCCACTACCATATAGGCATCACCTATCGTCTTGATCTTTTCCACGCCGTATTTTTCACAAAGCTCATCAAAACCGGAAAACACAGTATTCAGCAAACCTACCATTTGTTCAGGCGAGAGTGACTCAGTCAATTGGGTAAAATTAACCAGGTCGGCAAACATCACCGTCACATCCGCATGACCATCCGCGATCAATCCCTGATGATTCTTCAGCCTTTGAGCAATACTGCTCGGCAAGACATTAAGCAGCACACGCTCGGATTTATTTTGCTCTTCGGCCAGCAACTGATGCTGCTGATCAAGCTGGTTTTTGATCTTGTCCATCGCTACGACAAAGTGGCGCATCAAAAAATACATAATCGAGGACATCGCGGCAAAATTGAGCGCGAAGAAGAAACCGATGGTCTTCATCGACACGCCGCTGTTGTCCTCAGTGCCAAGATAGAAATCAAAGGATCCGGACACCACCGTCATGACGATATACGCGATGAACCAGGGAACGGATTCCCGCCAGCCTGAAACCACCAGTGCGCCTACCGGTGCCAGCAGCGCCCAGAGCATCACGCCGCTGGCGGTGACGGCGTTGCCGATAGTCCATTGCATCACGAATGGGACAAACAGGAATAGACTCAACTGCACAAAACGAAATACTTCAAACTTTTTTGTTTTCAGATAGTGCACTAACGAGGCAACCGAAATCAGCTGGTAGACCAGCGGGACATTGGCCGAAAAGTGCAGACCCATTATCCAGTAGATCGCCAACCACAGCACCACTGCCAGATTCATGAAGGCGCATGCAAAGATCAACAAATCCCTGTGCAATTTATCCTCTTGCGCGAATGTCGTTTCTGCAACGATTTCAGGGAATTTTGCCATTTTTAGATTTTCCAACAAGTGCCGTTAAGAATTAAACTCTTAGATACCAATGAACAATAGACCGCATCATACCCGAATTAAACAATAAAGAAATAAGGCAAGTCACTTGGAATAATTTAACCGTGATTCTTCATAAATCAGCCGGAAAACGCTAGAATACACGCTTTGTAACCGAACCCCCTCCAAAGGAATCTCATTATGTCGATGTCCGACCGCGACGGCTTTATCTGGTATGACGGCAAGCTCGTTCCCTGGCGCGATGCCACCACCCACGTGCTGACGCACACCCTGCATTACGGCATGGGCGTGTTTGAAGGCGTGCGCGCTTACAAGGCCGCCAAGGGCACGGCGATTTTTCGTTTGCAGGAGCACACCGACCGGCTATTCAATTCCGCGCACATTTTCCAGATGAAAATGCCCTACGACAAGGCGACCATAATGGCAGCGCAACTTGAAGTGGTGCGCGCCAACAAACTGGACTCCTGCTACATCCGCCCGATCTGTTTTTACGGCTCGGAAGCGATGGGCATCGCCGCCAAGACGCTGTCCACGCACGTGGCGATTGCCGCATGGTCATGGGGTGCGTATCTCGGCGATGAAGGCATGCAAAATGGTATACGTGTCAAAACTTCCAGCTTCACCCGCCATCATGTCAACGTGAACATGTGCCGCGCCAAGTCGGTGACGACTTACGCCAACTCGATACTGGCGCATCAGGAAGCCGCTAACGACAACTATGACGAAGCGTTGTTGCTGGATGTGGACGGCTACGTTGCAGAAGGCGCAGGAGAAAACATTTTCATCGTCAAGAAAGGCAGGCTGTATACGCCTGACCTGACCTCTTGCCTGGAAGGCATCACACGCGATTCCGTCATCACGCTCGCCAATGAAATGGGCATAGCGATCGTCGAGAAGCGCATCACCCGGGATGAGATCTATTGCGCGGAGGAAGCCTTCTTCACCGGTACCGCAGCGGAAGTCACACCGATCCGCGAACTCGACCATCGCACCATCGGCAGCGGCACACGCGGGCCTGTCACAACAAAACTGCAACAGGCATTCTTTGACTGTGTGGCTGGGAAGCATCCGCAGCATACCGGCTGGCTGAGCTACATTTAGCTACAACCCGGTTGCACCGAAAATTCGAATAGGAACACAAGGGGAAGTATATTGAGCAAACAAGACATCACCCAACGCTACATCGAAGTCACCGCAGATGATCTGCCATTGACTTGCCCGATGCCGAATATGAATTTGTGGAATGCTCACCCGAAAGTGATGATTCCGCTCAATGACGGTGGCGAAGCACGCTGCCCGTATTGCGGCACACTTTATCGCTTCAAGGGTGAACTACCCAAGGCGCATCATTAAAAACCTGCTGCGCGATTTGATAGCTGCGTCGCGCGGTGCTCGCACCTTCGCCTACCCATTGGGTATGTCTCAGATGCTGTGCTCCGTGCTCCTTGCTCTCGAAACGCTCGTTACGGTTTTGGGCAATCCTCCAAACACAGGTCATCCGACAAAATGAAAAAGATATTAGTCATCGGCCCAAGCTGGGTGGGCGACACCATGCTGATGCAGCCGATGCTGATGCGCCTCAAACAGCGTCACCCCGATAGCCAGATCGACATACTTTGTCCGCCGTGGACAGTCGAACTGTTGCGAGCCATTCCGGAAGTGCACGAGGTCGTCATCAATCCGTTTCCGCATGGCGCATTGGAACTGAAAAAACGCTACCAGCTCGGCAAGCAGTTGCGCGATGCACGATACGATCAGGCAATCGTTTTACCCAACTCGCTGAAGTCGGCACTCGTGCCTTTTTTCGCGCACATCCCGTTGCGCACCGGCTTTATTGGTGAGGCCCGATTTGGCCTGCTCAACGATGCGCGCAGGTTGAACAAAGCCAGACTGCCGTTGATGGTGGAGCGTTTTGCGCAACTCGCCGAACAGGCCGGTGATGATATTCCGCGTCCTTTGCCTAATCCAAAATTGATCATCACCGATGCACAGCGCAGTGCCACACTGCACAAGCTGGGATTGACTCTGAATGGTCCCGTCGCGGTGTTTTGCCCGGGCGCAGAGTACGGCCCGGCCAAGCGTTGGCCGATCCCCTATTTCGCCGAACTGGCGCAGCGCCTGCGTAAAGAAGGCTTTACCGTGTTGCTGATCGGATCGCCCAAAGACAAGGCCATCGCCGATAAGATCGTCGCGCTGGGTAATGATGCCTGCCACAACCTGTGCGGCTCGACCGATCTGGGGGATGCCATCGCTCTGCTGTCTTGCGCGCAACTGGTCATCAGCAATGATTCCGGTTTGATGCACCTGGCTGCCGCGCTGGATCGCCCGATGCTGGCACTGTTCGGTTCCAGCAGCCCGCAGTTCACGCCACCGCTCTCGCCCCACGCCGAGGTCATCAGACTTGATTTGAAGTGCAGCCCTTGCTTCAAGCGCGAGTGTCCGCTGGGGCATTTCAACTGCATGATGAAACTCACCCCGGAACGCGTCTGGCAAAAAATCGAGCAAATGTGATTTTCAGACGCGGGATATTACGGCAAACCAGACACACATCCATATTGAATAAACTCTCCCCATGTTGAACAATCTACCCAAGGAAATCTTCAAGGCTTACGACATACGCGGGATCGTCGGCAAGACGCTGACGCCTGAAATAGTCGAAGCCATCGGGCATGCCATCGGTTCGGAAGCCGCGGCACGCGGTCAACACACCATCGCCATCGGTCGCGACGGCAGGCTGTCAGGCCCCGAGCTGATCGCCGCTCTGGCGCGCGGTATCCGGAAAAGTGGCATCAACGTGATCGACGTGGGCTGCGTACCCACACCCATGGTGTATTTTGCCGCTTACCAGTTGCAAACCAATTGCGCGGTGATGCTGACCGGCAGCCACAATCCGCCCGATTACAACGGCCTGAAGATGGTTCTGGCGGGCGAAACACTGTCGGGTGAAACCATCCAGCAATTGCGCTCACGCATCGAAAGAAATGATCTCACGCACGGCAACGGCAGCTACGAACAGCGCGACATCAGCGCGGAGTACATCGCACGCATCGTCTCCGACATCAAACTGGCACGTCCGATGCGCGTCACTGTGGATTGCGGCAATGGCGTGGCAGGTGCTTATGTCGCCAATCTGTATCGCCAACTCGGTTGCACCGTGCAGGAAATGTTTTGCGAAGTGGACGGGCATTTTCCCAACCATCATCCCGATCCCTCCGACCCGCGCAATCTTGAGGACCTGATCGCCGCGTTGCGCGACAACGACAGCGAACTGGGCCTGGCTTTCGACGGCGACGGCGACCGCCTCGGCGTGGTCACCAAGGATGGCAAGATCATCTTTCCCGATCGCCAGTTGATGCTGTACGCCGCAGATGTTTTGAGCCGCAGTCCCGGCGCAGAAATCATTTTCGATGTGAAATCCACGCGCAACCTTTTTGACTGGATACGCAAGCACGGCGGCAAACCGACGCTATGGAAAACCGGGCATTCGCTGGTCAAGGCCAAGATGAAAGAAACCGGCGCGCAGTTGGCCGGAGAAATGAGCGGTCATGTGTTTTTCAAGGAGCGCTGGTACGGTTTCGACGACGGGTTGTATACCGGCGCGAGGCTGCTGGAAATTTTGAGCAAGGTGCAAAATCCGAGTGCCACGCTGAACGCATTACCGGATGCAGTCTGTACACCGGAACTGCACATACATACCGCGGAAGGCGAGAACCACGCGCTGCTGGCACAACTGAAGAAAACCGCTCATTTCACTGATCCCAAAGAGATCATCACACTGGACGGTCTGCGTGTGGAATACGCCGATGGTTTTGGTTTGGCGCGTCCCAGCAACACCACGCCGGTGATCGTGTTGCGTTTCGAGGCGGATAGCGAAGCCGCACTTAATCGCATTCAAAACGATTTCCGCAGGATATTCCAGCAAGCCGCACCACATCTGCAACTGCCGTTCTGAACCAAGAATGTAGGGTGGATAAACGCAGCGCATCCACAGGATTTCAATATGGTGAGTGGTGGATGCGCTGCGCTTATCCACCCTACTTCGCTTTTTCGATACGCCACCAAGGGCGTATTGCCATACGCCCCTGCGTCCCAAATTCACACAGCTTTTGTAGGTTGGGTTAGCAGTTTCACCACGTAACACAACCTACGCTCGGGCATTCCTACATTACAGCAAACGAGGCCAAGCTCCCCCCTTGCTACAACTTTGTTTTCACCCAGGCAGGAACAGAGGCCAGCGCCGCCGCCAGATGCTCAGGTTGCGTACCGCCAGCCATCGCCATGTCCGGCCTGCCGCCGCCTTTGCCGCCAACTTGCTGCGCGACAAAATTCACCAGATCACCCGCCTTCACTTTCGCTATGGTATCCGCTGTCACGCCTGCGATCAGGCTGACCTTGCCGTCGCTCACCGCAGCCAGCACGATCGCTGCTGACTTGAGTTTATCCTTGAGTTTGTCGAGGGTTTCTCGCAACACCGCCGCATCCGCGCCTTCCAGCAGCGCAGCCAGCACCTTGATGCCGTTGCATTCCTCCGCCTGACTGATAAGGTCATCGCCTTGCGCGCTGGCGAGTTTCGATTTTAACCGCGCCAATTCCTTTTCCATGGCCTTGACGTTATCGAGGATCTGCGTGATCCGTGCAGCGGCTTCTTGCGGCTGCGCCTTCACTGCATCCGCCACTTGCTGTAACTGCGCTTCCTGCTGCTGCACATAAGCCAGCGCACCCTCGCCGGTCACCGCTTCGACGCGGCGTATGCCCGCCGCCACGCCGCTCTCGGTCAGTATCTTGAATAGCCCGATGTCGCCGGTGCGCTTCACGTGGGTGCCGCCGCACAGCTCGCGCGACGATCCTATGTCCAGCACGCGGACCTCGTCGCCGTACTTCTCGCCAAACAGCATCATCGCGCCGGTCTTCTGCGCGTCCTCGATACCCATCACGCGCGCCTGGGTCGCCGCATTGGCGAGGATTTCGGCGTTGACGATGCCTTCCACTTTGCGTATCTCCGCATCGGTCATCGGCTGTGTGTGCACAAAGTCGAAGCGCGTTTTGTCCGGGTCGACCTGCGAACCCTTCTGCTGTACATGGCCGCCCAGCACCTCGCGCAACGCCTTGTGCATCAGGTGGGTAACCGAGTGGTTGCGCTCGGTGCGCGCCCGCGCCCGCACGTCCACACGCGCCGAGACGCTGTTGCCCACTGTCAGTTTGCCGGTCTTTACCACGCCGTGATGGCCGAACACGCTGGCTTGTATTTTTTGCGTGTCTTCCACCGCGAAAATGCCATGCACACTGCGCAACTCGCCGCGGTCACCAACCTGTCCTCCAGACTCGGCGTAGAACGGCGTGTCGTCCAACACCACAACGCCCGGTTCGCCCTCATTGAGTTCGTTGACCGACACGCCATCCTTGTACAAAGCCAGCACGTTGGCTTTGCTTTCAAGCTTCTCATAGCCGTGGAATGCCGTGGCCGGGCCGGCGTATTCGAGATTCGCCGCCATCTTGAACTTGCCCGCCGCGCGCGCCTGCTCTTTCTGTTGCTTCATCGCCGCATCAAAACCTGCAACATCAACCGTCACGCCGTGCTCGCGGCACACGTCCTGCGTCAGGTCGAGCGGGAAGCCGAAAGTGTCGTGCAGCTTGAAAGCGGTCTCGCCGTTAAATACCTTGTTGTTCTGCTTCGCCATCTCGGCAAGGTCAGCTTCGAGTATCGCCATGCCATGTTCAATGGTAGTGAAGAAACGTTCTTCTTCCAGCTTGAGAATTCCCTTCACGCGCACCTGTGCAGATACCAATTCAGGAAATGCGACACCCATCTGCTCAACCAGATCCGGCACCATCTTGTAGAAGAACGCGTCGCGCGCGCCCAGCTTGTAGCCGTGACGGATCGCGCGGCGGATGATGCGGCGCAGTACATAGCCGCGCCCCTCGTTGCCGGGGATCACGCCATCGGCGATCAGGAAAGAACAGGCGCGGATGTGGTCGGCCAATACTTTTAACGAAGGCGAATTCATATCGGCGCAATGGGTCTCGCGCGCCGCCGCCTTGATCAGCGCCTGGAACAGGTCGATCTCGTAGTTGGAGTGCACATGCTGCAACACCGCCGAGATGCGCTCCAGCCCCATGCCGGTATCCACCGAAGGCTTGGGCAGCGGATGCATCACTCCGTGCTCGTCGCGGTTGAACTGCATGAACACGTTGTTCCATATCTCGATAAAGCGGTCGCCGTCTTCACCGGGACTGCCGGGCGGGCCGCCGGGAATATGCTCGCCGTGGTCGTAGAAAATCTCCGTGCAGGGACCGCATGGCCCGGTGTCGCCCATCATCCAGAAATTGTCGGACGCATAGCGCGCCCCCTTGTTGTCGCCGATGCGGATCACCCGCTCGGGGGACATGCCGATCTCTTTGGTCCAGATGTCGTAGGCCTCGTCGTCCTCGGCATACACTGTGACGGTGAGCTTGTCCTTGGGCAGCTTGAACACCACCGTCAGCAACTCCCATGCGTAATTGATCGCATCGCGCTTGAAATAATCGCCGAAGCTGAAGTTTCCCAGCATCTCGAAGAAGGTGTGATGCCGTGCGGTGTAGCCGACATTCTCCAAGTCGTTGTGCTTGCCCCCGGCACGCACGCATTTCTGCGA
>JADGRM010000236.1 GCA_017880945.1 Gallionella sp.
GGTCATGTCCGGCGACTTGCCTGCGGATTGATGTGTACTGAGACTAAATGGTGCATTCAGTTACATTTTCAAGGCGCACTGTCCAGCTTTTTCCACAAGCACGCGCCCTTGCTCGCCTTGTCGATGTCGGCGAGCTGCTGTGTGTGCGCTGCCAATTCTTCCTCGCTGGGCAGCAACACGCGCAGCTTGGGGCGCGACGCATCGGTGCTCAACACAGCCGGTTTGCGCGTCGTGGGCGCATCATTTCCGAGCAGGCTTTCCTGGCCGCGCGTCATCGCGAAATACACTTCGGCGAGCAGCTCGGTATCCAGCAGCGCGCCATGCAGGCTGCGATGCGCGTTGTCAATTTCATATCGGCCGCACAGCGCATCCAGGCTGTTCTTCTTGCCAGGATGCATCTCGCGCGCGACCTTGAGCGTATCCACCACCGCGTTTTTCAACGGCGGCAGTCCCATCAAGCCCAGTTCACCATTAAGGAATCCGATATCGAACGGCGCGTTGTGGATGATAAGCTCGGCACCTTCGATGAATTCCAGGAAACTGGGCGCGATATCGGCGAACTTCGCCTCGTTCTGCAAACGCTCATAGGTCAAGCCGTGCACCGCCACCGCACCCGCTTCGATCTCGCGCTCGGGGTTGAGATAGCGATGAAAGCGGCGCAGCGACACCTTGCGCCCGTCCAACTCGATCGCCGCCAGTTCGATGATGCGATGTCCCTGTTTGGGGTCCAGCCCGGTTGTTTCTGTATCCAGTACGATTCTTCTCATAAATCTTGTCCGATTTTGTAGGGCGGGTTCCACCCGCCGCACTTCAAAAAATGTCGGGTAGCACCCGACCTACAATTGCCCCTGCATCATTTCCACACCGCGATTGGCCAGCTCATCGGCACGCTCGTTGCCATCGTGTCCGGCATGTCCCTTGACCCATATCCACTCGATCTGGTGTTGCGTCGCCAACGCATCCAGCCTGCGCCACAGGTCTTCGTTCTTCACCGGTTTCTTGTCGGAGGTTTTCCAGCCGCGCAGTTTCCAGCCATGTATCCAGGTGCTGATGCCCTGCTGCACATATTTCGAGTCGGTATGCAGCCGCACATGGCAGTGCCGCTTCAAGGCTTCCAGCGCGGCGATCGCGCCCATTAACTCCATGCGATTGTTGGTGGTGTGTGCCTCGCCGCCGAACAGCTCGCGTTCCTTGCCCTTGGTGCGCAGCAGCGCGCCCCAGCCGCCCACGCCGGGATTACCCTTGCATGCGCCATCGGTAAAGATTTCAATTGCGTCGACACCGGTCGAAGTCCGGGTGTCTGACGGTTTACTCTTTGCGTGTGCTGCGTCTTTGCTCATTGCGGGTCTGTCTTGTTACGTTGGGTAAGTTTGTTGTTCATCTTCGGTGCGACCGGTAGCAGCTTGCTCACCAGTCCCTCGTTCCACTGCGGCTTGATCAGCCGCATCCCATGCACGCGCTTGATCGCGTGCAAAAAATACACCCCCCCGCTCACCGCCCACCAGCGATCACCCGCCGCTTCCATGAAGGAGAAACGCTCCAGCCATTTGATGGTATGGAATGGCGGTGCATATGCTGCAAAGCGCCCTCCCACCACTTCAAAACCAAGCAATGCGAGCCAATCCTTGAGGCGAGGCAGCGTAATGAAACGACCTTGCCAGGGATAACCCTGCTGTTTATCCGGTGAGCGATGCAAGCCCCCCAGCGTTTTGTGCAGCCCCCAGAGACTGCGCGGATTGAAGCCGCTGATGATCAGATTGCCTTCCGGCCGCAGCACCCGTGCCGCCTCGCGCAAGATCTGATGCGGATATTCGGCGAATTCGAGAACATGCGGCAGCAACACCAGATCCAGGCTGTCGCAGTCGAACGGCAACTCCGTGCAAATCAAGCGCACGGCGTTCCCCGCCTGATTGCCCGCGCTGAAGCGCAACGGCATCCGGTTGCCGCGCAAAAAATCATGCTCCGGCAAACCCAGTTGCAGCGCGTTGTAGCCGAATATATCGCTCACCGTCCGGTCGAAATAGGCCTGCTCGCGCGCCAGCACATAGCCGCCCTGCGGAGTGGCAAACCATTCGCTCAAACTTTTCGCAGTTACTTTACAATTAGGCATCGCTTACTTCCCGCTCGCTCAATGTTTGCCAGCCCCATATTTGAAATCACTGCTATCCCCGCCCTGCAGGACAACTACATCTGGGCCATCCACGACGACCAGCATGCTGCCGTGGTCGATCCGGGCGAAGCTGCGCCGGTATTGGCCTTCCTGCATGCGCGCGGCCTGAAACTGGACGCAATCCTGTGCACCCATCGCCACCACGACCACATCGGCGGCATCGCAAAATTGCGCGAAGTATACAACGTGCCGGTGTATGGGCGGCGACATCCCAACAATCCGCACATCACTGACGATTTGCGCGAAGGCGACCGACTCAAGCTGGCCGCGCCCGGCATTGTGTTCGACATCATCGAGATTCCCGGCCACCTCGATGATCACATCGCGTTCATCGCACCGGATATTCTGTTCTGCGGCGACGTGCTGTTCGGCGCAGGCTGCGGCAGGAACTTTGAAGGGACACCTGCGCAGTTGCACAATTCCCTGCAACGCCTTGCCCTGCTTCCCGACACCACCCGAGTATATTGCGCCCACGAATACACCGCTGCCAACCTGCGCTTCGCGCTGGCCTGCGAGCCGGATAACCCCGCCGTTAAACAACGCATCGCCACCACCCAACAGCTGCGTGCAGCAAACCAGATCACGCTGCCCTCCACCATCTCGCTGGAAAAAGCCACCAACCCCTTCCTGCGCTGCACCCAACCGGAAATCGTCCGTACCCTGCAACAGCGCGGCCTGAATGACACCAGCGAACTTAGTGTGTTCACTGCGATGCGCGAGTGGAAGAACCATTTTTGATTGCGGCAAAAGGCGTTATGGGATATTCTGCGCGCCCTTCGGAGAGGTGGATGAGTGGTTTAAGTCGCACGCCTGGAAAGCGTGTTTGGGATAATATCCCAACGGGGGTTCGAATCCCCCCTTCTCCGCCA
>JADGRM010000052.1 GCA_017880945.1 Gallionella sp.
TTGGGCAGGTCGAGATGCGCGACGAAGCGCACGTTGGGTTTGTCGATGCCCATGCCGAAGGCCACGGTCGCCACCATCACCACGCCTTCCTCGCGCAGGAAGCGGCTCTGATTTTTACTGCGCGTCGCGGCATCCAGTCCGGCATGGTAAGGCAGCGCATCCCAGCCGCGCTCTTTTAACCAGGCGGCAGTTTCATCGACTTTCTTGCGCGACAGGCAATAAACGATGCCCGCATCATTCGGGTGTTCAACTTCAAGAAACGCTTGTAACTGATTGCGTGCATTGTTTTTTTGTGTAACGCGATAGCGGATGTTGGCGCGGTCGAAGCTGGAGACGAACTGGCGCGCTTGCTCCAGCGCCAGCCGTTCGACGATTTCACCGCGCGTCGGCGTATCGGCAGTCGCGGTCAGCGCGATGCGCGGCACAGCGGGGAAGCGTTCGTGCAATACGGTCAGCGCGCGGTATTCGGGGCGGAAGTCATGGCCCCATTGTGAGACGCAGTGGGCTTCGTCGATCGCGAAGAGGGCCAGTCCGGATGCTTCTTGAACCTGCTCCAGCAGGCTGAGGAAGCCGGGCATCAGCAGGCGTTCCGGGGCGACATAGAGCAGGTCGAGTTCGCCCCGCAACAAGCGGCTTTGCACTTCGCGCGCGGCATCGGCAGCTATGCTGGAATTGAGGAAGGCGGCCTTTACCCCGAGCTGGCGGAGTGCATCCACCTGGTCCTGCATCAGCGCGATCAGCGGCGAGACCACGATGCCTATACCCGGACGCAGCAGGGCAGGAATCTGGTAGCAAAGCGATTTGCCGCCGCCGGTCGGCATCAGCACCAGCGCATCGCCGCCCTCAACGACGTGCTCGACGATGGCCTGCTGCTCGCCGCGGAATGCGGAGTAGCCGAAAACGTCATGGAGTATCTGGCGGGCTGATGGTGATGTCATGGGTGATTGCGGTGGGGGTAGTTGATGATGGGGGGTAATGCAATTTCAAAATATTTCGGCTTCGCCCCAAAACAGTGGTAGCATTTTAACGCGTGACAGGCCCGAAAAGGAGCGAAAGATATTGGATCAAACGTCGAAAAACCTGGTCGAGATTAGCGACCTCCATTTCGCATATGGCAAACGAGAGGTGCTCAAAGGCATCAATCTCTCCATCCCTCGCGGAAAGATCGTCGCCATACTTGGCGTCAGCGGATGCGGCAAAACCACATTGCTGCGCCATTTTGGCGGCCAGTTGCGGCCGTCGCGCGGCGCCGTGAAGTTCATGGGCCAGGTGGTTCACGAACTCAACAACGACGAGCTGTATAAGATGCGCCTGAAAATGGGCATGATGTTCCAGGTGAGCGGATTATTCACGGACTTGTCGGTCTATGACAATCTGGCCTTCCCGATGCGCGAGCATACCGATCTTCCGGAAGAATTGATCCACGACCTGGTATTGATGAAGTTGCATGCCGTGGGGTTGCGCAATGCCCGCAACCTGATGCCGAGCGAGTTGTCGGGGGGCATGGAACGCCGTGTGGCGCTGGCGCGGGCGATCGCCACCGATCCCGCACTGATCATCTACGATGAGCCATTCGCCGGCCTCGACCCGATTTCGCTCAACACCATTGCAAACCTGATCCGCCGTCTGAACGACGCGCTGGGAGTGACTTCAGTCGTGGTGACTTACGACATTTCGGAATCGCTGAAGATTGTCGATTATGTTTATTTTATCCATGACGGCAAGGTGGTGGCAGAAGGCGAAGCGGCGGATATGCTTGATTCGAAAAATCCGTTCGTCCATCAATTCGTCCACTCTGAACCGGATGGACCGGTCTCATTCCAATATCCGAGCGGGTCCTACGCCGAGGATCTGGAATTCAAGGGAACAGCGATTTGATTCTGGGGGGCGTTCTGGTAGCCTAGCGGTGATTGCGGTAATAATCGATCAACCCGTTGGTCGAGGCATCATGTCTTGAGGCGGAAGTCGCATCGCGCAATTCCGGCAGGATCTTCCCGGCCAGTTGTTTGCCCAGTTCCACGCCCCATTGGTCGAAGGGGTTGATGTTCCACACCACGCTTTGCACAAACACCTTGTGTTCATACAGCGCGATCAGCATACCCAGTGTGTGCGGGTCGAGCTTGTCGAAAAGCAGTGTGTTGGTCGGTTTGTTGCCCGGAAATACCTTGTGCGGCAGCAGGGCTTCCAGCGCCTCGCCATGCAAGCCTTGCGCTTCCAGTTCGGCACGCGCTTCTGCTGCGGTCTTGCCGACCATCAAGGCTTCGGTCTGCGCGAAACAGTTTGCGAGCAGGATGGCGTGATGTTCGCCGAGCGGATTCTGGCTGCGCAAGGGCGCGAGGAAATCCGCCGGTATCAGGCGCGTGCCCTGATGGATGAGTTGGTAGAAAGCATGCTGGCCGTTGGTGCCGGGTTCGCCCCACACCACCATGCCGGTATCGTAATCAACAGTGTTGCCGTCGCGATCAACGCCCTTGCCGTTGCTCTCCATCTCCAGTTGTTGCAGATAAGCCGGGAAGCGATGCAGGTATTGGTCGTAGGGGAACACTGCGTTCGAGCCTGCTCCGAAGAAGTTGCCATACCAGATGCCGAGCATCCCCATCAGAACCGGCATGTTCTTGTCCAGTGGCGCGTTGCGAAAGTGCTCGTCCATCGTATAACCGCCGCCCAGCAATTCCTCGAACCTGTCCATGCCCACAAACAGCGCGATGGGCAGGCCGATGGCCGACCATAGCGAATAGCGTCCGCCGACCCAATCCCAAAACTCGAACACGTAGCTTGGATTGATGCCGAACTTGGAAGTGGCTTCGAGGTTGGTGGAGACTGCGGCGAAATGTTCCGCCACGGCCTGCTCATCGCCCATCTTTCCGATCAGCCAGGCGCGTGCCGAGCGGGCGTTGGTCATGGTTTCCTGGGTGGTGAAGGTCTTCGAGCTGATGATGAACAGCGTGGTTGCGGCATCCAGGTTCTTCAGCGTTTCGACTAGATGCGTGCCATCCACATTGGAAACGAAATGCGCGCGCAGATTCTGGCTGGCGTAGGACTTGAGGGCTTCGCACACCATCAACGGGCCGAGGTCGGAGCCGCCGATACCGATGTTGACGATGTCGGTGATCTGCTTGCCGGTGTGTCCGACATGTTGCCCATTGCGCACTGCGTCGGAAAAGTTGCGCATCAGACCCAGCACACGCCGCACATCCGGCATGACATCCTTGCCATCTACCAGCACCGGGCGGCCGGAACGGTTGCGCAGCGCGGTGTGCAGCGCAGCACGTTGTTCGGTGCTGTTGATCTTCTCGCCAGCAAACATGCGTTCGACTTGTTTGGTAATTCCGGTTTGCCTGGCTAGTTCCAGAAGCAGTTTGACGGTTTCAGCATTGATACGATTCTTGGAGTAATCGAACACCAGGCTGATGGAACTACTAGCCATTCGACTAGGCTGGCAAACTATGCCAGCTGAGTCGCTGGTTATATCGAGTCGCAACGAAAATTTATCAAAGCGCTCCGGATCGTCCTGAAACATCTGCCGCATCTGGAGTGGTTGGATAGTGGTGCAATGAGCGCCGAGTGCCTGCCATGCGGCAGAACGGGTAAGTTTTGACATGGTGGTATTAGCTCAAATCAACTGATACAAATAAAGTTTCAGGACTTCAATTTTTCCTGACCAATCTCTCGCGAGTGAAGAAAATTGCTTAAGCTTCTGGTATCAAAATCACTCCGGCCAACGGTGGCAACGTGATCTCGGCGGAGTAGGGCAGACCCATCCACGGAATCGCTTCGGCATTTATCAATCCGGCATTACCCATGTTGCTGCCCGCGTAATACTGTGAATCGCTGTTCAGCGCTTCACGATACTGTGCTTGCGTGGGCAAGCCGATGCGATAGTGGTTGCGAGGTACGGGTGTCAGATTCAACGCGATAATGACACTGGAACCGTCGCGCGCACGGCGCTGGTAGGACAACACCGATTTTTCCGCATCGTTGCAGTCTACCCAGGCGAAACCTTCATGATCGAAATCCAAATCATGCAGCGCGGACAGATTGCGATAGAGTTGGTTGAGGTCGTGGGTCAGATTTTGCACGCCGCGATGCAACTCTTCACGCAACTGCCACCATTCCAGTTCCCATTTCAATTGCCACTCGCGCCCCTGGGCGATCTCGTTGCCCATGAAGTTGAGTTTTTTGCCCGGGCTGGTCATTTGATAAGTCAGCAGCAAACGCAGGTTGGCAAATTTCTGCCAGGCATCGCCGGGCATCTTGGACAACAGCGAACCTTTGCCATGCACGACTTCATCATGCGAGAACGGCATCACGAAGTTTTCGGTGTAGGCGTAAAGCTGGCCGAAGGTCAGTTCGTTGTGGTGGTAGCGGCGATGCACCGGCTCGTGCTGAAAATAGCCCAGCGTGTCGTTCATCCAGCCCATGTTCCACTTAATCGAGAATCCCAACCCGCCAAGATAGACCGGGCGTGACACACCCGGCCACGCGGTGGACTCTTCGGCCATCGTCAATGCACCGGGAAACTCTTCATGCACCATCACATTCATCTCGCGCAGGAAATCCACTGCCTCAAGATTCTCGCGCCCGCCGTATTTGTTGGGTATCCATTCACCTGCCTTGCGCGAGTAATCCAGGTATAACATGGATGCGACCGCATCCACGCGCAGGCCGTCGAAGTGGAATTCTGATAGCCAGAAGTGTGCACTGGACATCAGGAAAGACTTAATTTCGTTGCGCCCATAATTGAAGATGTGTGTACCCCAGTCCTGATGGAAACCAAGACGCGGATCTTGGTGCTCGTACAGTGCCGTGCCATCAAAACGCGCCAGCGCCCAGCTATCCTGCGGGAAATGCGCCGGCACCCAATCGAGGATCACACCGACACCCGCCTGATGACAGGTGTCGATGAGAAAGCGCAATTCGTCGGGAGAACCAAAGCGGCTGGTCGCGGCAAAATATCCGGTGGCCTGATAACCCCATGATTCATCCAGCGGATGCTCGGAAATCGGCATGAGCTCGATGTGCGTGTAGCCCATGCCTTTGACGTAAGGCACGAGGTCGGTAGCCAATTCGCTATAGGTGTAGAAACGGCCATCCGGGTGGCGTTTCCAAGAACCGGCATGGACTTCGTATATGTTGATCGCACCGTGCAACCAGTCCCATTGCCCGCGTTGCTTCAACCATTCGGCATCTTGCCAGCGATGTTCGTTGGCGGGCGCAGCCAGTGAGGCTGTGCCCGGACGCAACTCATAACCTTGTGCGTAAGGGTCTGTCTTGGTCAGCAGTTGGCCGGTGTTGCGGTTGCGGATCTCATAGCGATACAGCGCGTGTTGCTTGATCCCGGGAATGAATAATTCCCACACGCCGCTGGAGCCATGATAGCGCATGGCATGAATACGTCCATCCCAATTATTGAATTCGCCCACCACACTGACGCGTTCGGCATTCGGAGCCCATACGGCAAAGCGCACGCCTTTCACCCCGTTGATTTCGACCGCATGCGAACCCAGCATCCGGTAGCCTTGGTGCAGCTTGCCTTCGCTGAACAAATATAAATCCTGTTGCGAAATGTGTGAAGGGAATTGGTAGGGGTCGTATATCTCGTGCGTCACAGTGCCATAGTGCATACGCAAGCGGTAGGGGCGTGCTGGTTCTGTTTTGCCGCGCCATTCGAAAATTCCGGCGGGATGTATGCGCTTGAGCAGCTCGCCGTCAGTTTCGTTGACCAGCGCGACTTGAGTTGCGTAAGGTTCGTATACGCGTATGACCCATTCTGAACCTTTCTGATGCAAACCGAGCAAAGCAAAAGGATCAGAAAGACGTGATTGCAGCAACGATTCGATCAGATTATCCACCCTTGGCACCCTATTGTTCTTGTCTAGTAAGGCAATTGTAAACGATAATGCACATACTTTTTAAGGTTTATCAGGAGTAGCCAAAATGGATGCAGAGTTAGGTTACCTGCAAAAAAAATATCATGTCGCGGTGGGTGGTCCTGCGCCGCGTTTTGTCAGCCGCATCACCAAAAACACCTACGCGATGATACTGGCCGGGGGACGGGGCAGCCGTCTGCATCAATTGACGGATTGGCGAGCCAAGCCTGCGGTGCCTTTTGGCGGCAAGTTCCGCATCATCGATTTCGTGCTGTCCAATTGTGTGAATTCGGGTATCCGCCATATCGGTGTGGCGACGCAATACAAGTCTCACAGCCTGATTCAACACATCCAGCGCGGCTGGTCGTTTTTGAATGGCCAGTTCGGCGAATTCGTTGACTTGCTCCCAGCACAACAGCGCGTCAGCGAGGACCATTGGTACAAAGGTACGGCTGATGCGGTGTTCCAGAATCTGGATATTTTGCGCGAATCGAACCCCGACTTCGTGCTGATATTGGCAGGTGATCATGTGTACAAGATGGACTACGGCAAGTTACTGGCATTCCATGTGGAAAATAAAGCCGACATGACTGTGGCCTGCTTGGAAGTGCCCATCGCCGAAGCCACCGCGTTTGGCGTGATGAGTGTGGATGATCATTCACGCGTCGTCGAATTCGCGGAAAAACCAACCAATCCGGCCTCCATTCCCGACAAGCCGGGCAAATCGCTGGCCAGTATGGGCATTTATGTGTTCAACAAGGATTTCCTTTTCGAACAATTGGTTCGCGATGCCGATGACCCTCATTCCAGCCATGATTTTGGCAAAGATCTGATCCCGCATATGGTTGATAAGTATCGCGTGTTCGCGCAGAATTTTGAACATAGTTGTGCGGGCATGGGGGAAGGCAATGTGCCGTATTGGCGTGACGTGGGAACAATCGATTCCTATTGGGAGGCCAACATGGAGCTGACCAAGGTGATTCCCGATTTGAACATGTACGATCAGGAATGGCCGATTTGGACTCATCAGGAGCAATTGCCCCCGGCAAAGTTCGTGTTCGACGAGGATAGTCGCCGTGGTATGGCAATAGATTCGCTGGTTTCCGGCGGATGCATCGTGAGCGGTTCGACCGTGCGCCGCTCGTTGCTTTTTTCTGATGTGCGCATCAATGGTTACTGCACTATCGAAGACTCGGTGTTACTGCCCAATGTGGATGTGTGTCGCGATGTCACATTGAAACGCGTCATCGTGGACAAGAACTGCAAGATCCCCGACGGTCTGGTGGTCGGAGTCAATCCGGAGGCGGATCGCAAACGCTTTCATGTCAGCCCGAATGGAGTGACACTGATCACCCCTGATATGCTCGGGCAAAACGTACATCGCAGCCGTTGATTTCACCCCCGCTGACGAAAGGCGGGTGGAGTCCAAAATTATGAAGAAATCTGTAGACCTGGTTTTTCTCTGGCATATGCATCAGCCGGATTACCGCGATTATTCAAACGGTGATTTCGTGTTGCCATGGACTTACTTGCATGCCATCAAGGATTACACCGATATGGCCTATCATCTGGAGCGACACCCCAAGGTGCGCGCCGTGGTGAACTTCGTGCCTATCTTGCTTGATCAGCTGGAGGACTACGCCGACCAGTTCGCCACCGGGCGATTGCGCGATCCGTTGCTGCGCGTGCTGGTACATGAAGATTCTTGCGCTTTGTCAGCCGAGCAGCGGCAATTGATTCTGGATGCCTGCTTCCGCAGCAACCACACCAAAATGATCGCTCCTTATCCGGCTTACAAACGCCTCTCTGAATTATTCAACCGGTTGCAAGCCGACGGGGAGGCCGCACTATCTTATTTGTCAGGCCAGTTTATGGCGGACTTGCTGACTTGGTATCACCTGGCTTGGTGTGGTGAAAGCGTGCGCCGTGAGCATACGCTGGTGGTGCGTTTGATGAGCAAGGCCGAGGGCTTCAGCCTCGAAGATCGCCAACAGTTGCTGGCGCTCATCGGTGATTTGATCAGCGGCATCATTCCGCGCTATCGCAAGCTGGCCGAATCAGGCCAGATCGAAATATCTGCTACGCCCCATTACCATCCTCTGGCTCCGCTATTGATCGATTTTGCCTGTGCCAAAGATGCCATGCCTGACATGCCATTGCCGCAGGCCATCCGTTATCCGGCAGGAAAAATACGTGTCGCCGCGCATATTGCCAAGGCCAAAAAGAGTCATGCCGCGCGGTTCGGCAGCGAGCCTGCAGGAATGTGGCCAGCCGAAGGTTCGATATCGACCAGCACTCTTGAGGTATTGGCGGAGGAGGGCTGTCGCTGGGCAGCCAGCGGCGAAGGTGTGCTGGTGAATAGCTTGTTGCACCAATCACACGCTGACGTTCCAGACCGCACCCAATACCTTTATCGACCCTACCGCCTGGAAAACGGTGCCGAGGGTTTGACTTGCTTTTTCCGGGATGACCGCTTGTCCGACTTGATCGGTTTCGAATATTCGCGCTGGCACGGTCAAGATGCGGCACGCCATTTCGTCGAGCAGATCGAGGCAATCGCCCAGCATGCGACCGAGGGTGAAACGCCTGTCGTCAGCGTCATTCTCGATGGCGAAAATGCCTGGGAATACTATCCCTACAACGGCTTTTACTTTCTTGACGAACTCTATATCGAACTTGAAGCGCATTCCAATATTCACACCAGCACCTACTGCGATTATCTGAAATCCAGCCCGAAACATTCGGGCAGCGCGCAAGTGCACAGCCTGCCGGGTATCGTTGCGGGTAGCTGGGTTTATGGTGACTTTTCAACCTGGATCGGTTCCAAGGATAAGAACCGCGCTTGGGATTTGTTATGCGTCGCCAAGCAGAGTTACGACATGGTGATGGCCAGCGAGCGACTAAGCCAGGCGGAACAGGATGCAGCCGAGAGACAGCTTTGCTCTTGCGAAAGTTCGGACTGGTTCTGGTGGTTTGGCGATTACAATCCTTCACACGCAGTAGTCAGCTTTGACCGGCTGTTCAGACATAACCTGACCGAGCTTTATAATTTGTTGAAATTACCCGCCCCGCACAATTTATCCGAACCCATCAGCCAGGGAAGTGCAGGGCAGACCGAGGCGGGCGGAGCGATGCGCCGTGCTACCGAATAACATGCATAATTTATGTTAACGGATCGGGCCAGCGGGATATTGTTACATCCGACATCGCTGCCCGGTGCATTCGGTGCCGGTGACTTTGGTTCGGATGCATATAAGTTTGTCGACTGGCTGGTAAGTGCTGGCCAAACTTATTGGCAGATTCTACCGCTAGGCGAAACCGGACCGGGAAATTCTCCTTACATGAGTTGTTCAGCTTTCGCCGGCAGCATCCTTCTTATTGATCTCGCTGAATTGTCCAGTCATGGTTGGCTCAGTTCCGAGGATCTTACGCCGCATCCCGATTTTCGACCTGACCGGGTAGATTTCACACTCTTGCGACCATTTCGCATGGGACGACTACGCCGTGCCGCCAGGGAATTCTTTGCGAGTAGTCACGATGATATGCACCGGGACTATACCGAATTCTGCATTGCTGAAAACGAATGGCTTGCAGATTATGCGATATTCATGACGCTCGCAGAGCTTGAAAACTGTCGTGAATGGAGTTGCTGGCCCATCGATCTTGCACACAGGGAGCCGCAGGCGCTACAACTCATCGAAAAGAACTATTCTGACGAGGTTGGTTTTTGGAAATTCTGCCAATGGTGTTTTGACCGCCAATGGTCAAATTTAAGGCTATACGCCAACGAGCGTGGAGTCCACGTTATTGGCGACGTTCCGATATTCGTGGCTTATCAAAGTGCAGATGTGTGGTCTCACCAGGAACTGTTCGAGCTTGATGAGAATTGTCGTCCGACAGTCGTGGCCGGCGTGCCACCCGACTACTTCAGCGAGACCGGGCAGCTCTGGGGTAATCCTCTCTACCGCTGGGACGTCCATGAAAAGACCGGCTATGCCTGGTGGATAGCACGACTCAGGCATGCACTGCAATTGGCGGACCTGGTCCGTATCGATCACTTTCGAGGCTTTGTCGCCTATTGGGAAGTACCGTCAGATGCACCCAACGCTATAAACGGGGAATGGATAGCTGGCCCTGGAGAAAAGCTCTTTGAAGCATTCACCAAAGCCTTTCCGCACCTGCCCATCATCGCCGAAGACCTGGGTTTGATCACGCCCGACGTACTTGAACTTCGCGACAAATTCAATCTGCCTGGTATGCGTATCCTGCAGTTCGCCTTTGCCGATGGGGATGACAACCTCTTCTTGCCGCACCAATATGTGCCCAATACAATCGCCTATACGGGTACCCATGACAATGACACCACCATCGGTTGGTGGAGCACCGCACCCGACCATGTCAAAGCTTTTGCCCGGCAATATCTGGACAGCGACGGGCATGAGATTGTGTGGGACATGATGCACGCGCTTTCAGACTCGGTTGCGAATATCGTGATCTTCCCGATGCAGGATGTACTCGGGTTATCAGGCGAGCATCGCATGAACTTTCCCAGTCATCCGACCGGAAACTGGGAGTGGCGTTTTTCCTGGGATCAGATACACGCGAGCCTTACGCAATCTTTGGCCAAAATGGCTTTAGAGCATGACCGCATCTAGTTTATACATGGGTCTGTTATAAATAATAAAATTTAAAGCCTGAGTTAAAAGTGCCTTTGCAAGTTGCGGAGCGCCTGCAGAAAGATGAACGGGTGGAAGACGGAGAATAGGCTGCTAGATGGGTCATTGAGAACATTTACATTATTTGACATAATATACATTATGCG
>JADGRM010000053.1 GCA_017880945.1 Gallionella sp.
ACGGGCACGGTGACGATCACCCAGATCATTACCGCGGTGAACAATGCGCTGAACGGCTGCATCTACTTCAGGCGCCGTGATTTCATTTATCGGTCGTTTCCCCAGCCAGGGGAAAATGTCCTTTTCCATCCAGCCGATAATTCTTTCCGTTTGCTTGTCGGATCGCCTGTCTGTTGGGACAGATGCCCATTCGCGCGCAACCTCTTCAAAAGAACCGGCAGCAGGCAGGCCTTCATCTATCCGCCGTTCGGCTTCCAGCCGCTTCGCCTGTACCTGCTTGCCCGCCTTGCGAATATCGCTGGGGTCAGTCCCAGCCGCGACCAGTTCGCGGGCATCGTTGGCATTCTTCCGCGCTGCACTTAATGTTGTGTCAGGGTAAACCCCCAAAGAAAGGGTTTTGCGCTTGCCGCCAATGGAGTAATCAAAGCGCCACCACTTTGCACCATCCGGCTTGACCAGAACATAAAGCCCATCGCCATCACTCAAGCGGTACATCGCCGCCTTGGGTTTAGCGTTCTTGATTGTCACGTCAGCCTTGATTTTGTGTCGCGCCATTGCAGTAACTCCTCAAGTGAAATGCAGTAACTCACCAAAGGGAAAACAGCAACAAGGCGAGTTACTGCATAAGTTACTGCAAAAAACGCTGGATTGCAAGGGATGTTACTGCATCGCGTTGGACAACAAAAAGCCCGCAAGCCTTTACTCATGCGGGTTTGGTGGACTTCTTTGGACTGTATAAAACTACCTGATGGTGCCCGGAACCGGAATCGAACCGGTACGCTGGTTTTACCCTAGCGACGGATTTTAAGTCCGTTGTGTCTACCAATTTCACCACCCGGGCGGGTATTTGGAGGCGAGACCCAGAATCGAACTGGGATGGGCGGATTTGCAATCCGCTGCATAACCATTTTGCTATCTCGCCCTACTGCGAATCAACAGCTTGAAATGATTGAGGGAAAGCCAGAATGCTTTCCCTCAGATTTGGAGCGGGAGAAGAGTCTCGAACTCTCGACCTCAACCTTGGCAAGGTTGCGCTCTACCAACTGAGCTACTCCCGCAAAACGAGTTGCGCATTATAGGGATATTCGAATTCCTGTCAATAATTTCGCTCGCAAATATTACTGGACAATCTTTTACAGCTTGAATAGGCGTTTAAAATTCTCCGTGGTGCTCCGTCCCACTTCTTCCAGGCTGATGCCGCGCAACATGGCAATCTCCTCGGCGACGTGCTTCACATAAGCCGGCTGGTTGAGCTTGCCGCGATGCGGCACGGGAGCCAGATAGGGCGCGTCGGTTTCGATCAGGATGCGTTCCAGAGGCACGCGCTGGGCGACTTCCTTGAGCTGCTTCGCATTCTTGAACGTGACGATGCCGGAAAATGAGATATAGAAACCCATCGCCAGCGCGGCTTCGGCCACTTCCCATGTTTCGGTGAAGCAATGCATCACGCCGCTCGCTTCGGCAGCTTTTTCTTCCTCCATGATGCGCAGCGTGTCCGCCGCTGCTTCTCGGGTATGGATGATGAGCGGCTTGCCGCTCCCGCGTGCCGCGCGGATGTGGGTACGAAAGCGCGCGCGCTGCCACTCCAGGTCGCCCTTGAGGCGAAAATAGTCCAAGCCGGTCTCGCCGATGGCGACGACTTTGGGATGCTGCGCCAATCCGACCAGGCGGGCGACATCAGGTTCTTCGACACCTTCGTGATCGGGATGCACGCCCACCGAAGCGTAGATGTGCGGATGCTGCTCGGCAAGCGCCAAGACCTGCGGAAAATCGGCCAGGTTGACCGATACGCAAAGTGCGCTGATCACTTCGTTGTCGCGCATTTGTGACAGGACATCGTCGATGTTCGCGGCGAGTTCTGGGAAATTGATATGGCAGTGAGAATCGACGAATGGCATGGTTATTCTATTTCCACTTCAAAGGTAAAGTAATTTGTAGGTCGGGCTGTGTCCGACAACCTGATCCGGCGGGCGCAGCCCGCACTACGAAAACGCACTATTGATCTAGTATCGGAATTATTCGAGCATCAGTTGGCAATACGCCAGCAGTAACGATTCAAAAAATAACTTGGGATTGAGAGTGTGTTGTGCCTCGCGTTTCGCCGTTTGCAGGTATTTTTGCAAGCGTGCCAAATTCAATGGCGCGACAGATTCAACCAGCTTTTTGATGGTGGCTTCTTCTCCAGGGTGATAGCGCAGCTTGCCTGCCAGCTTCATCGAACTCAGGTCGTAACACCATTGTTGCAGCCACTGCACGACCAGCACCTGCTCGGTCTTTTGCAGCGCTTCGGCCAGCGCAAACACATCCAGTGCGGCGGGTAGACGCACCGCGCGCAGCAACTTGTCGCGTTCTTCGCTGCCCAGTTGCTCGTCCAGTTGAACGGCCTGTAGTGGTGCAAAACCAGAAGCTGCGAGGGCTTCGGCGGGATTTTTTACGCCCTGCTCTGTCAGCCAGCGCGTGGCACTCGCCGCATCGGGAGCCGGCAGCGCGAAGGACAAACAACGGCTCAAAATAGTCGGCAGCAATTGCTGCGGTTTGTGCGAAACCAGGATGAACAGCAGCCCCTGAGGCGGTTCTTCAAGGTTCTTGAGCAAGGCATTCGCGGCATTGGGGTTCATTGCCTCGGCAGGATGAATGACGATCACGCGCCTGCCTCCTTGATGCGCGGACATGCCGAAAAAATCGGCCAAGCCGCGTATTTGATCGACGGAAATCTGCTTGCTGGGTTTTTTGCCAGATACAGACTTAGAATCCTCGCTTTCTTCACCATCCTGGCTTAAAGCTTCGGGTTGCAGCAAGCGATAATCAGGGTGCGAGCCCTGCTCGAACCAGTGGCAGGAAGGACATTTCCCGCATGCGAAACCGGACTCGTCCGGATGTTGGCACAACAGACTTTGGGCAAAATTGATCGCCAGCTCGAGCTTGCCGATGCCCTTGGTTCCCTTGAACAACAGACCATGCGCCGGACGCTTGCGCAACTCCTGCAAGCGCGCCCAGTCGTTTTCCTGCCAAGGATAAATAACTTTCATATCAAAGTATTGAGATAATTACTTCAAGTTCGTGTTTAACTGAATCGAGGGTCTGCGCCGCATCGATCACAGCATATCGCTGCGGATTTTCCTGGACTCGCCTATGGTATCCGGCCCGCACCCGCTCGAAGAAATCGGACTGCTCCTGCTCGAAGCGATCCAGCGAAACATTATTAGACAGGCGTTGCCGCGCGACTTCGACCGGAACGTCGAAAAACAGGGTCAGGTCAGGCTGCAGATCGGGATGCACCCATTGCTCCAACTGGTGCAACTTTTCCCAATCCATGCCCCTGCCGCCGCCCTGATAGGCAAAGCTGGCATCGCTGAAACGGTCCGAAATCACCCACTTGCCGGCGCGCAACGCCGGCTTGATGACTTGCTCGATATGCTCCAGACGCGCCGCAAACATCAGCAGCGCTTCGGTGCCGATGCTCATGGGCTGGTTCAATAATATCTCGCGCAATTGTTCTCCCAGCGGCGTACCGCCCGGTTCGCGGGTGACCACCACATCGAGACCGCGCTGCCGCAGCGCATCTGCAAACCACGCCAGATGGGTGCTTTTACCGGCACCATCGACACCCTCAAAGGTAATAAACTTGCTCATGATTCCGTTTTTCGGGCGAAACTCATCGGCGCGCGCTCGCTGATTTTTGGTATTGATCCACCGCGCGGTTATGCGAGGTCAAGGTGCTGGAAAATTGCGAGCTGCCATCGCCGCGCGACACGAAATATAACGCGTCGGTCTGTGCCGGATGCATGGCAGCCTGCAAAGCCGCCACGCCCGGTAAAGCGATCGGCGTGGGTGTCAGTCCGCGGCGCGTGTATGTGTTGTAGGCAGTGTCCTTGAGCAGATCGCGCTTGCGCAGGTTGCCGTCGAACTTGTTGCCCATGCCATAAATCACGGTGGGATCGGTTTGCAGCAACATGCCCTTGCGCAAGCGGTTCACGAACACGCCCGCAATCATACTCCGGTCGCCCGGCACACCGGTTTCTTTCTCGACGATGGAGGCCAGGATCAGGGCCTGGTAAGGGGTCTGCAAGGGTAAATCAGGCGCGCGCGCAAGCCAAACTTGCTGCAAATGTTTTTGCATGGTCTGATAGGCGCGCTTGAATATCACCAAGTCGCTGCTGCCCGTCGCAAAGTAATAGGTATCTGGAAAGAACAAGCCCTCGGGATGATTTTCCTTCGCGCCGATACGCTGCAAGATTTCCGTATCGGTCAGGTTCGCCGTGGCGTGAGCTATATCAGGGTTGGCATTCAGTGCTTCGCGTAATTGCTTGAACGTCCAGCCTTCGATCACGCTCACCTGCCGCTGGCTGACCTCGCCTTTGCTGATGATCTGCAACAGTTCCAGCGGCGACACCGGATGCTCAAGCACGTAATTGCCCGCCTTGAGCTGTGTTGATTTACCGAACAGCCGTACCAGCCAGACGAACGGCCAGTCTTGTTCCAGCAGGCCGGCCTGCTGGAATTCCCGCGCGGTGCCCTTCAGGCTGTGACCCTGCTTCAGATCGAACACAAATGGTGTGGTTGGCAACGACAGCGGACGGGTGACGTAATAGCCGAACCCCGCCGTGGCGAGCAATGCCAGAAAAATGATCAAGTTGAATATCCGTCGCATCACGCGTCCTGTCCGTTAAGTTCGTGGCGAATTTTCGCGGCGATGGGAAATTCGCTCCAGTATTGTTGATCCAGTTCGCGTATCGGCCACATGCCGATGATGCTGTTCACCACAAACAATTCATCGGCATGCAACACTTCATCCAGTCCGACATCACGCACTTGCAGCTCCATGTTGTGTTGTGCCGCCCAAGCCGTCACGCGATCGCGTTGCACTCCCGCCACGCCGCAACGCGACAAATCCGGAGTAATCAGTTTCCCACGGGAGACCAAAAATATATTACTGCGTGTGCCCTCAATGACATTGCCTTCCGGATCCATCAACAGCCCTTCGACAACATCCGCGCCATTCGGGTCGGTATTGTTCCACTCGGCAGCCGCCAGCACATTTTCCAGGCGGTTGAGGTGCTTGATTCCGGCCAAGCGCGGCTGCTGACTGAGGCGAAATTGGCACAAACGCACCTTGATCCCGCGTATCCCCCAGTGGGCAGGATAATCAGGCAGAGGAGTGATATCCCATATGTGGGTCGGATCAACACGGGCTGGAGGTGCGTAGCCGCGTGTTCCTTGGCCCCTTGTGACGATCAGTTTTACTACTCCGTCGGGATATTGCAGCAGCAAACCGTTTAGCTCTGCGGAAAGCAAGGCAAAATCCGGGCAAGGGATACCTAGCGCGGCGCAATCTTGCTGGAGTTTTTGATAGTGCAACGGCCAGTGCTGCGCCTTGCCATGTAATGCACGGAGGGTGCGAAACACCCCGTCGCCGTAAAGCAGACCGCGATCGCGGATGCTGATCAAATTGCCCTGTTTGCCATTGACCAGCATCGTAAACTGGAATGCTAAACCTTGCGGAATACCAGCGTACCGTTGGTTCCACCGAAACCGAAGTTGTTGTTCATCGCGACATCGATCTTCATGTCGCGTGCCACATTCGCACAGTAGTCCAGATCGCATTCCGGGTCTTGTTCGAAAATATTGATGGTTGGCGGCGAAATTTGATGATGCACCGCCAACGCGCAAAACACCGACTCTACCCCGCCCGCGCCGCCCAACAGATGACCAGTCATCGACTTGGTGGAATTCACCACCAGCTTCCTGGCATGATCGCCAAACGCCAGCTTGATCGCTTCAGTTTCATTCTTGTCACCCAGCGGAGTCGAGGTGCCGTGCGCGTTGACGTACTGCACATCACTCGGATTCAGCCCGGCGTTACGCAACGCGTTCAGCATGCTGCGCTTCGGCCCATCGCTATTCGGCGAAGTAATATGGTAGGCGTCGCCGCTCATGCCATAACCGGTCAGTTCAGCGTATATCCTGGCTCCGCGCGCCTTGGCATGTTCATACTCTTCCAGTACCAGTACGCCCGCGCCTTCCCCCATTACGAAACCATCCCTATCCTTGTCCCAAGGGCGGCTGGCTGTAGCCGGATCATCGTTGCGTGTGCTGAGCGCGCGTGCGGAAGAAAATCCGCCCACTGCCAGCGCGCACAAGGTCGCTTCAGAGCCGCCTGCAATCATCACATCCGCATCGCCATACTCGATGATGCGCGCAGATTCGCCGATGCAATGCGTGCCGGTTGTGCAGGCAGAAACCATCGCCAGATTCGGGCCCTTCAACCCGTACATCACGGACAGGTTGCCGGAAATCATGTTGATGATGGTGCCGGGGATAAAGAACGGCGAGATTTTGCGCGGCCCTCCGGCGAGGTAATCGTTATGCGTGTCCTCGATCATCGGCAGGCCGCCGATGCCGGAACCGATGTTCACGCCGATACGCTCGGCGTTCTGCTCGGATACTTCCAGCCCGGAGTCCTTGAACGCCTCCATCCCGGCCACCAGGCCGAAATGGATAAACCTGTCCATGCGGCGAGCATCCTTGGCGGAAAGAAATTGCGTGACATCGAAATCCTTCACTTCACCAGCGATCTGCGCGGCCATTGCGCCGGCATCAAAGTGGGTGATTTTGGTAATGCCGGACTTTCCCGCGACGATATTCTGCCAGACCGAGGAAACCCCTATCCCGACCGGGGAGATAATCCCCAGCCCGGTAATGACGACTCTACGCTTAGACAAATTTACTCCGCCATACAAAAAGGATGGACAAAAAGAATGGGATAGGCAAACAGAAAAAGAAGAGGATTACTTTTGATGCGCCAGGACATAGTCAATGGCTTGTTGTACGGTGGTGATCTTTTCTGCATCTTCGTCCGGAATGTCGCATTCGAACTCTTCTTCAAGAGCCATCACCAGTTCAACGGTATCCAAAGAGTCGGCACCCAAATCGTTGACAAAAGAAGATTCGTTCTTGACTTCAGTTTCGTTTACGCCCAATTGCTCGGCAACGATCTTTTTAACGCGTTGTTCAATAGACATCTTTATCCTCCCACCATGATTAAAATTCGAAAAAGCAGTGGCATTGTATCAAATTTGCCCAAAATTCCAAACAACTTGTCCAAACAATTTGTATTGGGTACGGCCAGGTTATTTTAAGTATATTCCTGGCCGGATCAGCCTGTCCTTTGGAGAGGAAGGCAGATTGGAGAATCAGACCGATGTCATCTCTTCAGCGGGCGGCGGAGTCTGGTCATTCTGCGGCTGCTCGCCCTGGGGGGCGATTTTTCGCTGACGCTTTTCTTCCTGCTTCTTTTTCTTGGCGATCTCTTTTTGACGCTTTTCGAACGTGTAATTTGTTTTGGCCATTTGCGATCCTATTTCAATATAAATTTTGGTTGGGGGTGAACTATGATAACAGGTACTTATTTCTTTAATGACTTTTAAGTCCGCAGGACAAGATAGTCTAGTCTGTCTGCTAGAATAGTTCCAACAGCATAGTTCCAACAGCAATGTGGAAATCAACTCCGACTCTCACTGAACAATGACTATAGTCGCTGTATTTAACCAGAAGGGCGGAGTAGGAAAAACCACTACGGTTCTTAATCTGGCTGCTGCGCTGGCTCGTCGTGGCCGGCAACCCATTGGTTCGACCTTGATCCGCAGGCTCAATCAGCGCCGTTACCGGCACACCGCCCATTCCGGCGATGACAGTATTTACAGCCTGTTTCAGCGCAATCGCCCATTGCGCGAGCTGATACGCGAATCCGCCAGCGGAATCAGTGTCATCCCGTCACACGTCGAACTGTCCAAAGTGGACGCATTGCATGGCAAGGGTTACAACGCAATCAACAAGCTGAACACCAGTTTACTGGCGGAAAAAGCCAGAGCCGGGAACACCCCCTGGATAATAGACTGCAGCCCGTTGGTTGGGGTGCTTTATCTCAATGCTATATTCGCCTGCGATGGTGTCATCGTTCCGATCTCGGCCGACTACTTATCCATGAATGGCGCCATAAAGATCAGGAAAACGCTGCATGCGCTGGAGCAAGTCCTGAAGCGCCGCGTAAATCGCCGTTATCTGATCACCCGTTTTGATACGCGAAGAGGCATGGCGAAGATTATCTTGAACAATGCGCAAACAGAATTTGGTGCGGAAGTGTGCCAAACCATCATCGCAGAAAACGTCAGCCTGGCGGAAAGTCCGGCATTGAACAAAAACATCTTCGAGCACGCCCCCGACAGCCGCGGAGCGCAGGATTACAACGCGCTGCTGGACGAATTACTGGCTGACGGATTTATAAAGTAGTAAGGCGATCCTGCAACCTGTGAGGGTTCCAAAACCTGCCATAGTCGTCACATGCACTTGGAATACCCCCTCAGTCATGTTTAACAATCAGCGACAGCACCTCTTCTATATCCAATGACTGGCCATCTGTTTTATCGAGGTTAATTGTCCTGCATTGTGTCACTTCGCAATGGTGGTACATCTGGCGCAACTTGCGTTCTGCATCCGGCAAATCCTTGCCATGAATCAGGACGCTCTCGACTTTTTGCCCATCCCGTGTCTTCACGGAGAAATCGAATTTCAGCATGACTTCCCCAAAATAATTACAACAGCCATCCTACTCCATGTACAACCCGCCATTCACATGCAAGGTAACACCCGTGATGTAAGCTGCGCCAGGACCCGCCAGAAAGGCTACGGCAGCAGCGATGTCGGCAGGCTGGCCGAGACGCTTCAGCGGCACGTGTTCGATCAGTTTGGCTCGTTGTTCTTCGCCCAAGGCATGAGTCATGTCGGTATCGATAAAGCCCGGGGCGACGCAGTTCACGGTGATGTTGCGGCTGCCGATCTCCTGCGCGAGAGATTTGGTGAATCCGATCATGCCCGCCTTGGAAGCGGCATAGTTAGCCTGTCCGGGATTGCCCATACTGCCAACTACCGAGGAGATGCTGATGATGCGCCCGCCCCTGGCTTTCATCATGGCGCGCAACACCGCGCGGCTCAGACGGAACACCGATTTAAGATTGGTCGCCAGCACGTCGTCCCACTCTTCGTCGGTCATACGCGCAAGCAGGTTGTCGCGGGTGATGCCGGCGTTATTCACCAGTATTGAGATTTCGCCGAACTGTTTGCGCAGCTCGCCCAGTACTTGTTCGGTTTGTGCTAGGTCGTTGACGTTCAACGTCATGCCGATGCCCTTGATACCAGCCGCATCGAGATAAGCGCTGATCGCTTGAGCGCCTTTGTCGCTGGTGGCCGTTCCGATCACGGTCGCTCCCTGCTTGCCCAGTTCCAGCGCGATGGCTTGGCCGATGCCGCGACTGGCTCCGGTCACTAAGGCGATTTGTCCTTGCAGTGTCATGTTGAAGTTTCCTGTACAAAGGTAGTCAGCGCCAGTTTTAGTGCTGCGCCGTCGTTAATGGCGGATGCTTGCTGGTTGGTATCGATACGTTTGTTCAAGCCTGCCAATACTTTCCCCGGTGCACATTCCACGTTGTGGGTGATGCCCTGTTTGCCGAATTCCAGCACGGTTTCGACCCAGCGTACCGGCGAATACAATTGACGCACCAGCGCATCTTTGATTGATGCGCTATCTGAATAACTTTTCACATCGGCATTGTGCAGCACCGGAATGGCCGGAGCATGCACTGCGACATTGACCAGATAGTTGCGCAACTGCTCCGCCGCGTCCTTCAGTAAAATGCAATGCGACGGCACGCTCATCGGCAGCATGATCGCGCGCTTCGCGCCCCTGGTTTTGGCCAGTTCCATGCCACGCTCCACTGCCGCGCGATTCCCGGCGATCACCACTTGTCCGGGAGAATTGTAATTCACCGCTTCCAGCACTTCGCCTTGCGCGCCTTCGCTACATACGGCACGCACCACATCGTCATCCAGTCCGAGTATCGCCGCGATGCCACCCACTCCCTCCGGCACGGCTTGCTGCATGCACTGCGCACGATAGCGCACCAGCGGCAGCGCATCGGCAAAGCGCAACGCACCCGCAGCGACCAGCGCGGTGTATTCACCCAGGCTGTGTCCGGCCATCATGGTTGGTTTTGCACCATTCTGTGACTGCCAGGCGCGATACACCGCCACGCCGGCGGTAAGCATGATGGGCTGCGTGTTCACAGTGAGGTTCAGATCGGCATCGCTGCCTTCCGCGACCAGTTGCCACAGGTCTTGTTTCAACACATCGGAGGCTTCGGTGAAGGTGTCACGCACCGCGGCAAAGTCAGCGTAGCCATTCATCATGCCGCGCGATTGCGAACCTTGGCCGGGAAATACGAAAGCGAATTTAGTCATCTCTAAAACCTACCACTTGATTAAAACTGCACCCCAGGTGAACCCGCCACCCACGGCCTCCAATATAATATGCTGGCCAGCCTTGATGCGCCCGTCACGCACCGCAGTATCCAATGCCAATGGGATCGATGCCGCCGAGGTATTGCCGTGAGTGGCGACCGTAACGATCACGTTGTCCATGCTCAATCCCAGTTTCCTGGCGGTGGCTTCCATGATACGGATGTTGGCCTGATGCGGCACCAGCCAGGCAATGTCCGAACCTTGCAGATTATTTTCTGCCAGAA
>JADGRM010000237.1 GCA_017880945.1 Gallionella sp.
TTGGGTTCATCAGGAAAATTACATTGGGCAGGCTGCTGGTGTCGCTGTCGGTTTTTTCTGTGCTCCTGGCTTTTGTCCTGATTTTTGTTTTAGCTGACGTGGTGCGCAATCACGCGGTGCAAGATCTGGCGCGTGCGGATGCGCGGCAGACCTCCAAGCTGGTTTTCGAGAGTTTGTATTCGGCGATGCGCAAGGGCTGGAACAAGAAGGAGATCAAAGAAGTCATCCTGCGCTTGAACAAAGCCATGCCCGGCCTCAGGATCAATGTATACCGCGGCGAGATAGTTGAGCGCCAGTTCGGCGCGATGGCCGGCGAAAGCTCCGTCATCGCCGCTGACCCTTTGTTGGCAAAAGCCTTGCGCGACGGCAAGGATGCACTGATGGTTGCCGAGGGCGGGAAGTCCATACGCTACCTTTACCCGGTGCAGGCTTCCGCGGAATGTCTGGTCTGCCACTCCCGGTCTTTTGTGGGCGCGGTACATGGCGTGATCGATATCACCTATCCTATTGAAGAGATCAAGATGTCTTTCGCCTACGTGATCAATTTCATCGTGGCCTATAGCCTGCTGATCCTGGCCGTGGTGTTTGTTGCTCTGTTTTTCAAGTTGCGCTCCCTGTTAGCGATGCCTATCGCCAGCCTGGTTGACCTGATGCGGAAAATCACCCACGAAATGGATGTTAGCCAACGTGTGAGCCATCGCCACTGGATTTCCGAGCTGCCTCACCTGCCGGATCACTTCAACCAGTTGTTGAACACGGTCCAGGAATATAACAGCCAGCTGCAGAAGCTGTCGGTGCGCGACCCGCTCACCAATTTATACAACCGCCGCAAGTTCAACGAGTTCATGCAGCATGAAATAATCCGGGCGATGCGTCATCAGCGGGGATTTTCGGTGATCATGATCGGCCTGGATAACTTCAAATATATCAACGACACCTTTGGCCATCCGATCGGCGACATGGTGCTCAAGGAGTTTGCTGCAATGCTTGCCGCCGAGTTGCGCACAGGCGATGTGCCGGCGCGTATCGGCGGAGACGAGTTCGCTATCATCTTGCCCGAAACCGACAGCGCCAGCGGTTTTCTGGTTGCCAACAAATTGCATCAGACACTGGCGGAAAAAGAGTTCGAATTGCCGGTCGGCAAGATACGCAGTACCGCCAGTTTCAGCCTGGTGAGTTTCCCGGAGGATGGCAAGACCGAAGATCAAATATATGCGGCGATGGACGCGGTGTTGTACAAGGCCAAGACCCACGGCAAGAACCAGGTGATGACTGCGGCATCGACGGAAGATCTCAGCATGACGACGATCTTCAAGCAGGGAGACTTCTTGCGCAAGGCGATGCGTGAAGACCGTATCGAGGCGTACTTGCAGCCCATCGTCGATGTGCAAACCGGTAAGGTGATCGCTTTTGAGGCGTTGTTGCGGATACGCGATGGCGAGGTGATCATTCCTGCCGGCGAGTTCATCGAAGTCGCCGAACAGCTGGGCATGGCAAAAATGCTGGATCGCGAGGTGTTCCGAAAAAGTCTGGCACATTATGCGAAGGTTGCCGCAAAGCATCCGCAGGCCATTTTCTTTTTCAATCTTTTTCCACGCAGCTTCAACGATCTTGAATGGGTGCGCGGGATTCCGGGTATGGTGCGAAATGCCGGTGTCCCTTGTGAAAAAATCGTGCTGGAGATCACCGAGCGTGAAGCGTTGCCGAACCTGACCCAGGTCAGGGCGGTGATCGAAGAATTGCGCGCCAACAGGATCGCCGTCGCGCTGGACGATTTTGGCAGCGGATTCTCGTCGTTCCTGTACCTGAAATACCTGGCTATCGACTACGTGAAGATCGAGGGCAGCTTTGTGCGGCATATGGTTGCCGATGAGCGCGACCGCATCATCGTCGAGCAGATCAACACGATGGCGCACCGGTTCGGTCTCAAGACCGTGGCCGAATTCGTCGAAGATGAAGCGACAGCGAAAATGCTCGCCGAGATCGGGGTGGATTATGCGCAAGGCTATTACTTCGGCCATCCCGCGCTGCCGGAGTGATAAATGTAGGGGCGGGTTTCAAACCCGCCCGTACGTTTCAAACCCGCCCGTACGTTTCAAACCCGCCCGTACGTTTCAAACCCGCCCGTACAGAGAAACATAAACAATAACCCAAATATCCCCCATCGCCCATGATTGAACGGATGTTGGGGCCGGATGTAAGGGCGAGTGCTGGTAGTCCTATCAGTTGTCACATCAATCGCCCTAAGTGTGTCTGTACTAACCAGTACCTGGGCAATCGGTAGCAACCAGATACCGCGCCCGCGTTATAATTCGAATCTATTATTTTAATTATCCCGATATGCGCCCTTCCACGATTCAACCGGCAAGCAACAACAACCGCGCCGACTGGCAGACCCTGCGTTCCCTGTTGCCGTATCTGATGGAATTCAAGTGGCGCGTATTTGTCGCGATGAGTTTGCTGATATTTTCCAAACTGGCCAATGTGTCCGTTCCGCTGGTGCTCAAGGAGATCATCGATGCGATGGACAAGACCAAGTCGGTGCTGGTCATTCCGGTGTTCCTGATCGTCGGCTACGGGGTGCTGCGCTTGATCAGCACGCTGTTCGGCGAATTGCGCGATGCGGTGTTCGCCAACGTGACACAGCGCGCCATCCGGCGGGTGGCTTTGCAAGTGTTCGAGCATCTGCACAGTCTGAGTTTGCGCTTTCATCTGGACAGGCAAACCGGCGGTGTGTCGCGCGACATCGAGCGCGGCACGCGCGGGATCGGTTTTCTGCTGAATTTCACGCTGTTCAATATCTTGCCGACGCTGCTGGAGATCGGGCTGGTGGCGGCGATCCTGCTCAAAAAATACAACGTGTGGTTCGCCATCATCACGTTCATCACGCTGGTGATCTATATCGCTTTCACCCTGTTCATCACCGAGTGGCGCATGGTGGTGCGGCGCACCATGAACGACCTGGATTCCAAGGCCAATAC
>JADGRM010000238.1 GCA_017880945.1 Gallionella sp.
GGAACATCGCTGATCAGGATATCCACGCCCAATTCCAGCGCCAAGTTGATTTCCGCGTCGCTGTTGCAGGTGTAAACCGCGATGCATTTTCCGTGATCGCGCAACAGCTTGACCATCGTCTCATCAAGCGACTTGATCGGCAGGCATAGACCATGCAGAAAAGACTGTTCCGACAGAACGCGCTGCGCATCCGAAAATGTCTGGTCAGTTTCAAAGTTGTAAACCGACGGGAAATCCGGCGCGCACTGATGGGCATAGACCAGACTGTCCAGATTGAACGAGGACACCATGATGGTATCGCCCTGTGCCGCGCCAGTATTAGCCGCTCTGGCCATCGCCAGTGTTTGCCGCACTTTTATTTCATGGCGGGAAGACGATTCCCATTCGCGATTCTTGATCTCGAGCAGCAATCGGCAGCGCTTGCGATAGGCATCCATAAACTCTTTCAGGCTCATGATGCCTTCCGGTTTCGCGCCTGAAGAAAAATGCGCGGCGAAATTCATCGCCTGCAACTGCGCGTGATCGAAATCGTCGACATGCTTGACGGGCAAGCCTAGCTTGCCGAGAAACCGGTCGTGCCACAGCACGGCGACTTCGTCGCGACTGAGTTGTACGTCCGTTTCAATACCATCAATGTGATATTCCAGCGCCTTGTCGAAAGCCGAACGGGTATTTTCCGCCGCCTCCTTGTTGGCGCCGCGGTGGGCAAAGATCAGGGATTTGTTCATGGTGTATTTTGTATTAATCCAAATTTGACCCAGCATACAGTGTCAGATTAAATCGCAACCACTATAGCTTATCAGTACATCGCTTCATCGAAACTTTGAGCATTGGTTAAACATGGATTATTTGGATTTTTAACTGCAATGGTCAACAATATCACCTCACTCCCGATGACAGTCAATATAACCATGCGCAATTCTCTTGCTAAAACCGTCACTCCCCGCGAAGTCTGGGCCTGGGCCATGTACGACTTCGCCAACTCCGGTTACACCACGGTAGTCATCACCGCGATTTTCAATACCTATTTCGTCTCGGTGGTAGCGGACAACCAACCGTGGGCGACCTTCGCCTGGACGGCTGCGCTGGCGGTCTCCTATGCCGCGATCATGTTCACTGCGCCGGTCATCGGGGCTTATGCGGATGCGTATGCCGCCAAGAAAAAACTGCTGGCGCTGACCACCATCGGCTGCGTGGTGTTTACCGCGCTGCTTGCGTTTGCCGGGCCAGGCAGCCTGTGGCTCACCATTCCGCTGATCGTGCTTTCCAATTTCTTTTACGGCAGCGGCGAGAACCTGATTGCAGCCTTCCTGCCGGAACTGGCTACCGGACGCTCGCTCGGCAAGGTGTCGGGATGGGGATGGAGCCTGGGTTATGTCGGCGGTCTGGTTAGTTTGGGCGCCTGCCTCGCCTATGTGACCTGGGCGCAGGGACAGGGCAAGCAGGCTGCGGATTTCGTGCCGGTGACCATACTGATCACTGCCGCGCTGTTCGCAGTCTCCAGCCTGCCCACCTTTTTGTTCCTCAAGGAACGTGCCGTGCCGCAGCCCCATTTGCAGGGGCTGAACCTGATCCAGGAATCTTTCGCCCGGCTAGCGCAGACTCTCAAGCACGCGAGCGATTACCGCGACCTGAGGCGCTTTCTGATCTGCACGGTGTTTTACCAGGCAGGCATCCAGGCGGTGATCACGCTCGCCGCGATCTACGCGCAGCAGGCGATGCACTTCACCACCCAGCAAACCATCATGCTGATTTTCGTGGTCAACATCACCGCCGCGATCGGCGCTTTTCTGTTCGGCCATCTGCAAGACCGCATCGGCCATATCCCCACGATCGCATTGACACTGGTCGGCTGGATCGTCATGGTCGGCCTGGCATGGGCCGCACAAGGCCCTGATATGTTCTGGGTTGCCGCAAATCTCGCGGGGATATGCATGGGTTCCAGCCAATCCGCTGGGCGCGCGCTGGTCGGGCTGTTGAGCCCCGCCACGCGGCGCGGCGAATTTTTTGGGTTATGGGGACTGGCGGTCAAGCTCTCGTCGATACTGGGGCCGCTGACTTACGGCCTGGTCAGCTGGATTTCGCAGGGCGACCATCGCTTGGCGATATTGATCACCGGCAGTTATTTTGTCGCGGGGCTGGCGATCCTGGCGGGAGTGAACGTCAGGCGCGGAAGGCGTGCGGCACTGCGGTCAACCTCTTAGGTTTGCTCGACATATGGAGTGGCTTGCGATCACGGCAAATCGTCAATGAACCGCTGCATCGAAACTTTGAGCGCCGCAAAATTCGGGTTGTACATCAGGCGGCGCAGAATACCGGCTTTCAGGTTTTTCTCGGTGATCTCGCCCTGCAAATCCTGCTCGGGATGCTTGAGACAGGCAGCGTATTTTTCCATGTCGTGCGGATAATAATGCACGCAATTGGAATACTCCCCCGCCGCACCATAATGCGTGTCCTCGGGTGGCACCACGATGGCCGTGTGTGCTGAGCTTAATATTTTCTGCGCGGGAACTGTGCTGTTCACCAATTCCAATTTGCCTGCCAGAATGCTGGGCGGAAATTTTTCTGGTTCAGTGGTATACAGCACCAGCTTGCTGGATGGGTGACGCGCACGCGAGATGAATTCCAGGATGGCCGATGTTTTGACCGTTATATCATCTTCACTGGCAACGGTGAATACCGGAATATTTAGCTGATGTTGCTGCAACAGAGCACTGAGCTTTCTGGACAGCGCATGCATCTGGGCGGCAGCATTCTTCGTGAAGGACTCATACTTATAAATGTCCAGGTCGGGGAAGATGTGTATCCATTTGGCGGATGGCATCAGCCAGCTATACAGCTTGTGCAGGTTGGCCCACGCCGCCTTTGGCGTTATCCTGATTGCGGGAGAAAACAGGAACAGGCCGCGCACCCGGCTATCGCGCAGGCTCTGGTAAACGCTCAGCGCGCCGCCAATGGAGTATCCCGCCAGATAGA
>JADGRM010000054.1 GCA_017880945.1 Gallionella sp.
GCCCCGCGCCGTCGCGAGCGTCAGCGTGAAGTTTATGTGGAGAATGAACCGCTGGTGCAAATCGAGACACAACATCCCCAAGGATAATAAGGGGCCTTCGGTTTGCAAAAACAAAGCCGCACGATGAGAGTCGTGCGGCTTTTTTATTGCAGGAGCGGGGGCTATGCCGAGAAGTGCTGTCGACGAATCTCCTCCAACAACCCCTGCGCCGCATCCTCCACCATGTCCAGCACGCGCTCGAAACCATCTGCGCCGCCGTAATAGGGGTCCGGCACTTCACGCTCGGCGTGATGTCGCGCATATTCGAGGAACAGCCGCGCCCGGGTGTCGCTGTCCGGCGGAGTGATGCGCTGCAGGATGGCGAGGTTGGCCCGGTCCATCGCCAGCACATAATCGAAACGGCGGAAGTCACCCTCCGCTGCCTGCCGGCCGCGCAACTTGCTCATGTCATAACCGCGCTGCTGCGCCGCCCGCTGCGTGCGCAAATCGGGCGGATCGCCGATGTGGTAATCATGCGTCCCGGCCGAATCGATCAGGATATGTTCGGCCAGACCGGCATTCTCGACATAGTGGCGAAACACCGCCTCCGCCGTCGGGGAGCGGCAAATATTGCCCATGCAAACAAACAGGACTTTAATTTTTGTATTCATCGTAACTTGGCTTTCTTCAATCCAACACATCCGCTATTGTAACTTCGCACCCGAATACAAATATTACTTGACCAATAAACTCGGGTTAATTACCATTAGCACCATTCAATCAACTGGAGTATTACAAATGGAAATCCCAACACGCGACGGCGATGGCTATCTCGAAGACATGAGTGACTGGACACCGGAGATCGCCAAAGCCATGGCAGAAGCCGATCTTTACGAATTGAACGAAATGAAATGGGCACACATCATGAAAGCCCGCGAATTCTACGAAGAATTCGGCACCGTTCCGCCGATCCGGAAATTCGTGAAATACATCGAGCAGGACCAGAAAGAAGTTTTCGACCTGTGGATGACCGGCCCGATGAAACCCATCACCAAATACGGCGGCCTGCCGAAACCGACCGGCTGCGTTTGATCTTCACCGTTTCTGCAACTGATGAAACAGCTAGCCATTCGACTAAGCTGGCAATAAACGCCAGCGAAGTCGCTGGTTATGTGCGTAGCGCCCCACTTGACAGGGCGCTATGCCGCCCCCTGAATCCCCCATGCATAAACTCGATCAACTGCTTTTCGAAAACACCTTCGCTCGCCTGCCGGATAGTTTTCACAGCCGCCTGAAACCCACACCGCTGCCCGCACCCTATCTGGTCAGTTTCAATGCGGACGCCGCTCGTCTGATCGATCTCGATAGCGAAGAAATGTCGCGCGCCGATTTCGCCGAGCACTTCACCGGCAATCGGCTGTTGCCCGGTGCCGAGCCGCTGTCCATGCTCTACGCCGGACACCAGTTCGGCCAGTTCGTCCCGCAACTGGGCGACGGGCGCGCGATCCTGCTTGGCGAGATCAGAAATCGCGCCGGAGAACTTTGGGATGTGCAGCTCAAGGGGGCCGGCATCACGCCCTATTCGCGCCAGGGCGATGGCCGCGCCGTGCTGCGCTCCAGCATCCGCGAATACCTTTGTTCGGAAGCCATGCATGGGCTGGGCATCCCCACCAGCCGCGCCCTGTGCATCGTCGGCAGCGATGAGGAAGTCTATCGCGAGCGCATCGAAACCGCCGCCGTGATCACCCGGCTGGCACCTTCGCATGTGCGCTTCGGTTCGTTCGAAGTATTTTTCTATCGCGGCCAGCATGAACAGATCGCCACACTCGCCGACTACGTCATCGCCAGACACTTTCCCGATTTGTCCAACGATGCGGATAAGTACCAGCTGTTCCTGAATGAAGTCACCCAGCGCACCGCCAAGCTGATGGCGCAATGGCAGGCAGTCGGCTTCTCGCATGGCGTGATGAACACCGACAACATGTCGATACTCGGCCTGACCTTCGACTACGGCCCGTTCGGTTTCATGGAAAGTTACGACCCCGGCTACATCTGCAACCACTCCGACCCTCGCGGGCGCTATGCTTACGATCAGCAGCCGCAGGTCGGCCTGTGGAATCTTGCCTGTCTGGCACAAGCCCTGTCACCGCTGATCCCGACCGAGCAGGCCCATGCCGTGCTGGACGGCTATGCCCCGGCTTACCACCAACACTATGCGGAATTGATGGGTGCCAAACTGGGTCTGGGCAACACCACTCTGGATGATATTCAACTGATAGCCTCGCTGCTGGAAATGATGCGATCCAGCCATATCGATTACACCAACCTGTTTCGCGGCCTGGGGAATTTCGACTCGGCAGCGGATGCATCAAACAGCCTGTTGCGCGACCAGTTCATCGACCGCGCGGCATTCGATTCCTGGGCCGAGTCCTATCGCGCGCGCCTGCAACACCAACCTGGCACGGACAGCGAACGCAAGGCGCGTATGGACGCGGTCAATCCAAAATATATCCTGCGCAATTATCTCGCGCAAAGCGCGATCGAGATGGCCGAACAGCAGCGCGACTTCTCCGAAATAGACCGCCTGCTGGCCCTGCTCGGCAAACCGTTCGACGAACAGCCGGGGATGGAAAGATACGCCGCCATACCGCCGGATTGGGCGCGACAGATCGAGGTGAGTTGCTCGTCCTGAGCATTGGATAAACGGTTTGTGTAGCGGGCCATGCCCGCGAATCTCCTGGTCGCGGGCATGGCCCGCTACCAGGTTCCCGTTAGCTCGGTCGGCGCACGAACAACGCCGCAACTTCTTTTTTGGGCTTGCCGGCGGGTTGCTCCGGCTGTTTGGCAGGGGTGGCGCTAGCGCTGGGCTCGTAGGGCTTGTCGAACCACGGATCATGGCTGGACTTTTTCGGTGCGGCAGGACGCGGTGAATGGCTGCGCTCTGCATGTTCACCTCGCGGAGCATGGGTGCGTTCATGATGTTCACCGCGCGGCGCTCTGCTGGTCCGGGTACTATTCTGGGCAGCGTGCGGCACGACCGCCTTTTCCTTTTCGATCTCGCACTTGATCAGCTTCTCGATTTCAGCCAGATATCTTTCTTCTTCAGGCGACACCAGCGAAATCGCTTTACCGGAAGCGCCGGCACGACCGGTACGTCCGATGCGGTGCACGTAATCTTCCGGCGCGCTGGGTATCTCGTAGTTGATCACCATCGGCAGCTGGTCGATATCCAGGCCGCGGGCGGCGACATCAGTCCCGATCAGCACAGTGACTGTGCCTTGCTTGAAGGCGTCGAGTGCCTGCATACGTTCCAGCTGGGTCTTATCGCCATGGATCGCATCGGCGGCAACGCCCTCCTTCTGCAATTGCTTGGCGAGGCGGCCGGCAGTGAGCTTGGTTTTGGTGAACACCAGCACTTGCGTCGCATCGCTGCCGCGCAACAGTTGCGCGAGCAGGACGTGCTTGTCTGCCTGCTCGACCAGGTAAACTTTTTGCGTGACGTTCTCGGCGGTGGCATTGCTGCGCGCAACTTCGATGAGCCTGGGTTTGGTCAGAAACTCCGCCGATAATTTCTTGATCTCGGTCGAGAACGTGGCCGAGAACATCAGGTTCTGCCGCTGTTTGGGCAACAACGCCAGAATGCGCTTCAGATCGGGCATGAAGCCCATGTCCAGCATGCGATCCGCTTCATCCAGCACCAGTATCTGCACCTGATTCAGCAGCACAGATTTCATCTCGATGTGATCCAGCAGGCGGCCCGGTGTGGCGACCAGAATCTCCACACCCGTCTTCAGATGAGGCGTCTGCGTCTTGATATCCACCCCGCCAAACACCACCAGTGAGCGCAACTTGCAATGCTTCGCATAGGTCTTCACGCTTTCTTCCACCTGGATCGCCAGTTCGCGCGTCGGCACCAATATCAGCGCGCGCACCGGATGGCGCGCAGGCGAGGTGCTGGTGCTGGCGAACGGCAACAACTTTTGCAGCATGGGCAACACAAAAGCAGCCGTCTTGCCGGTACCCGTCTGCGCGCCGGCCATCAGATCGCAACCTTCCAGCACCAGCGGGATAGCTTGAGCCTGAACAGGTGTGGGAGTGGTGTAACCGGACTCGGTGAGCGCCTTGAGGATTTCAGGGGCAAGCTTTAAATCTATAAAACTAATCGTATTCAATGATCTCTTCTCTTCATGTTGATCCAGGGGCGGACAGCCCTAAAGGTGGCATTATACTCCCCCCGCTTAAAACACCAATCAGGCCCTGTCAGGATAGACGTGTCGCTAGCGTGCCAACGCGGCGGGATAAATTTACAACGCGATTCATCAGGAACGTGCCAAGGCCATCACCGGGTCAAGCTGCGCAGCGCGCCGTGCCGGCCACACGCTGAACAGGATTCCCGTACCCAGCGATGTGCCTATCGCCGCGAGCACGGCCCACCAGGGTGCCGACACCGGCAGCGACGGATAAATCTTGCCTATCAGCAGTACGCCTGCCTCACCCAATATCAAGCCAACCACGCTGCCGATGCCGGACAGCAATATCGCTTCGGCGAAAAACAGATTCCTGATTTGCGCGGCGGGTGCGCCCAGGGCTTTGAGCAGGCCGATTTCCCTGATGCGCTGCGAGACCGCGATCAGCATCACGTTCATGATCAGGATGCCCGCCACCGCCAGACTGATCGCGGCGATGCCGCCGACCGCCAGCGTCAATGCGCGCAGGACGCGGTCAAAGGTGGCCAGCACGGCATCCTGGGTGATGACGGTCACATCGCGTTCGCCGTTGTGGCGGCGCAACAGGATTTCTTCGGCATCGCGCTTCGCGGGCTCGATGGCTTCGCGGCTTTTCGCCTCCACCAGAATCCGGAACAAGCCGGAGGTGTTGAACAGCATGTGTGCCGAAGCGACCGGCACGATGACGATCTCGTCGGTATTGAAACCCATCGATTCGCCCTGGCTCGCCATCACGCCGATCACGCGAAAACGCCGGTCTCCCAGGCGCACCCAGGCACCGATGGCCTGCTCCTGACCGAATAATTCGCGCCTGATCTTCGCGCCCAGCACACACACCGATTCGCTGGAGTGCACATCTCCGGCAGGCAGAAATTGCCCTTGCCCCAGTTCCATGTGGCGGATCGTCAACAAATCCCCAGTCGAACCCAGCACCACCACTTCGCGGTTGAGTGCCCCCTGAGAAATCTGTGATGAACCGACAGTCAGCGGCGCGATACGCCTGATGTATCGGCTGCGCAACAGGTCTTGCGCATCGTCCAGGCTCAGTTCGCGCGGAATCTGCCCGAGCAGCATGCCCGGCCCGATGCCCGCCGTTTCGGTGCGTCCGGGCAGCACGATGACCAGATTGGTGCCCAACGACGAAAATTGATCGACCACATAGCGGCGCGCGCCCTCGCCCAATCCGGTCAGCACCACCACCGATGCCACGCCGATGGACATCGCCAAGATCATCAGCAAGGTACGAGTGCGGCTGCCTCGCAGGCTGCCCAAGGCGAACTGCAGTGTGTCGACAAGATTCATCGTAGGTCGGGCTCCGCCCGACGTTCTGTTTCGGCGGGCATAGCCCGCCCTACAACTTGCCCGGTCTCACTGATGATCTGGCCATCAACCATGTGCAACTGACGTTGCGCACGCCCGCCGATGACCGGATCATGGGTGACGACGATCAAGGCGACGTGTTGCACGACCAGTTGTTCGAGCAGGTTCATCACTTCCTTGCCGGTGGTCTGGTCGAGATTGCCGGTCGGCTCGTCGGCCAATAGCACGGCGGGGTGCATGCTGGTGGCGCGTGCAATAGCCACGCGTTGCCGCTGCCCGCCGGAGAGTTGATCCGGGCGATGATCGGCACGATCCGTCAAGCCATAATTTTCCAGCAGCTTCACCACGCGAGCCTTGCGTTCGGTGGGAGAAATGCCAGCCAGGATCAGCGGCAACTCGATGTTCATCGCGGCGGTCAGGCGCGGCACCAGATGGAAAGCCTGGAATACGAAGCCGATCTTTTCACTGCGCACTCTGGCCTGTTGCTCGTCGTTCAAGTCGGTGACATTCCCGCCATCCAGCTTGTAAGTGCCGGAACTCGGCCTGTCCAGCAGCCCGATCAGATTGAGCAAGGTGGATTTGCCGGAACCGGACGGCCCCATGATGGAGACATAATCCCCCGCCGCGATGTTCAGGTCGATGCCGCGCAGGGCAGCGACCTCTTGATCGCCGACTATGAAGCTGCGACTTACCTTGTCCAGTTGAATCATTTGGGCCGGATCATTTTACGGGCTTGCTTGCTTCAGGCTGCACGCGCACTCCGGCCTTGACTCCGGCTTGATCGAGCGACATCACGATCTGGTCGCCTTCGTTCAATCCGGAGATGATTTCGGTGTGATCCCAGTTGGCCAGACCTGTCGTCACGGCGCGCTCTTCGAGCACACCATCGGCCCCGTAGAGCAGCACACGCTTGGCTTCTTGCGCGGTTTGCGCGGGCAGCAGTGCTTGCGTGGGGATGCGCAGCACGTTTGCATGCGAGGTATGCACGATCTCGACATCGGCGCTGTAGCCTACCAATAAATTTTCCTCGCTGGGAGGCTCGTCGAAGGCGACTTCCACTTCCACAGTGCGCGCCTGCTTCTCGATTTCCAGCACGTAGGGTGCGACGCGCTTGACCTTGCCCGCAAAGGTCTTGCCCTTGACCGCGTCCAGCGTGATGCGGGCCACCTGTCCCGCCTTGATATTGGCGGCATCCACTTCGTCGATCGGCGCGCTGACGAACATGCAGCGATCGTCGATCAGGTCGATCGCCGGCAGCGTCGGAATACCGGGCGGAGAAGGCGTGGCGTATTCTCCCAGCTCGCCGCTGATGTCAGCCACGATGCCATCGAACGGCGCGCGCAGCACCATGCGCTGCAAACCGGCGCGTGCCACGGCGATGCGTGATTTGCTTTGTTCTATTTGACTGCGCGCGACCTCACAACCGGCACGGCTTATCTTGGCAGCGGATACTTTCTGGTCCAACCCTTCGGCAGAAATGAATCCCTTCTCTTTGAGTTGCTGCGCACGGTCGGCTTCCTTTTCAGACAGGTCTGCCTGCACACAGGCCTGCTGCTCCTGAGTCTGCGCTGTGGCAAGTTGCTCCTGCGCCAAACGCTGCTGTGCCTGCAAGTCTTTATCCCACAACTCCAGCAACACTTCACCTTCCTTGACGCGCTGCCCCTTCTTCACCAGTAAATGCTCGATTTGCCCGCCCGACGAAGCAGCCAGCTTGGCGCGACGGCACGGCTTGACCGTCCCCGCGCGGGTGTTGCTCACCGTTGCCTCCACCATCCCGCGCTCGACTTTGACCAGCTGCACGCGCAGCGGCGCGGGGCGCGTGAAGTACCAGGCCGCGACCGCAAGCAGCACCAACCCCGCCAGCCATGGCAGGTAGCGAATAAAAGTATTACGCTTGTCTTGCTGAGCAGGAGTCATACTGTCCCCTACAGAATTCAGCCTTGAGCCGCCAAATGCGGCTGGGTGTTCTCCCTCTCCCTGCAAGGGGAGGGAATAATGTTATCCGAAGGTAATGGCAACAACTCATGCCGACTGCCGCCAATCCGGTTGATCTCGATACTGATATGCACCAACTCTTCGTGGATGCTTAACTGTTGCTTGAAATATTCCGGCGATGCTTCATTATCCGTCGCAAGACTCAGAATGCAAGCGTACTTTCCTTTGCCCACACGCCATACATGCAAATCGCACAGTCGGGCTTTGACCGGTGATGCGTCAATGACGTCGCGAATCTCGGCCACCACAGGTGCATTCATCTCGGCATCCAGCAGCACACGGCCGGTATCGCGCAGCAAGCTGTAAGCCCAAACGGAAACCAGTACCGCGCCAACCAGACCCATCACCGGATCCAGCCAGCTTATCCCCCACAGCTTGCCGCCGAACAAAGCGATGATGGCCAGCACCGAAGTCGCCGCATCGGCCAGCACATGCATATAGGCCGAGCGCAAGTTCAAGTCATGATGCCCGTGATGATCGTGATGCTCATGCTCATGATCGTGATGATGGTGATGCCCATCCTTGAGCAACCACGCAGAGGCAAGGTTAACCAGCAGGCCGACAATCGCAATCGCAATCGCCTGGTCATAGTGTATCTGGCTCGGCGAGATCAATCTTTCGAGTGATTGGTAAATCATCAACCCGGCCACCATCACCAGAAAGATCGCGCTCGTATAACCGCCCAACACCTCGATCTTCCAGGTGCCGAAAGAAAAACGTGAGTCATGTGCATATTTTCTGGCGAAAACATATGCAAAAAGAGATAACCCCAGAGCGACCGTATGCGAACTCATATGCCAGCCATCGGCCAACAATGCCATCGAGTTGTAATACCAGCCGCCGGTAATCTCGACCACCATCATCACTGCGGTAAGAACGGCTACGCGCAGCGTATTTTTTTCGGCGAGCGGGTTTCCCTCGTCGAATCGGTGCGTGTGTCTAAGGCTATCCGGGGTAGGCAGTTGAGTAGAGAGCATATTTCACAGGCTGTTGGTGAGGAAAAGACCTAACTTTTATGACCCCGAGAAGAATAAATTAGTCGAGATTGTAACCAGATCGCAGCTTGAATGAGATACGGCTGAACACCATGTTCTGCCGTGCAGTTTCTTCCAAACCTCTTGTGCAAACCTTTTGGTGCTGGAGAGAGGAATCGAACCTCCGACCTACGCGTTACGAGGACTCGACACCAGTGTATTCCCTCGCATATTCAGCAGCGTGTAGCACCGTCTATTAATAGTGATATCAATTTTGATGGCACTCTCTATCGAAAAGTTGATACCACTCTCATGCCGCTATTATACAGGCTACAGTGAACGGCAGTTTTCGGGCATCGAATTTGATACTATGTGGTTCCGTTCAGTGCCAAAATGAAAGACTTAGTACTGTTATCCTCAGATTCTCTAAAATTACGCCACACAACCGATAGCTTGGAATGTAGGTGCTATGACCAATAAGCCAACTGAGCAAGACATTTTGCGAAAAGCCGCCGATGCACAACTCGCGTGCGCGTCGGATATGAAGCAGATGTCAGAGGGAGCGTTGCGCGAGCAGGAAGAATTCTTTCGTTCGATTGTCGAAAATGCCGATGATTTTCTTGCGGTGCTTGATCTAAAAGGCCGAAGGCTCTATAACAGCCCCTCATACGCCAAACTTTTTGGAAGTACAGAAGCCTTAAAGAACACGGACTCCTTCGCCGAGGTGTACCCGGATGATCTGGAGCGTGTCAAACAGGCTTTCAGCGACACAGTGCAATCTGGCCACAGCCATCGGTTGACTTACCGCTTTGTGCTGGCTGACGGCAGAATCCATTACATGGAATCCTGCGGTGATCTGATCAGAGACAGCCAAGGGCAGGCATTGCGTGTCGTGGTCGTATCCCGCGACATTTCCGAACGTCTCAGAGAAGAAGATGATATTCGCAATCTGGCTTTCTATGACACTTTGACACAACTTCCCAACCGCCGCCTGCTAAATAACCGTATGAATCAGGCAATGGCTGCCAGCAAACGTAGTAGACGTTATGGCGCGCTGATGTTTCTTGATCTGGACAACTTCAAGCCTCTCAATGATACGCATGGACATAGTGTGGGGGATATTCTGCTGGTGGAAGTGGCGCGTCGCATCTCCAGTTGTGTGCGTGAGATGGATACGGTCGCGCGTTTTGGCGGCGATGAGTTCGTGGTGTTACTAAATGAATTAGATGCGGAGAAAGCCCAATCTGCGGTGCAGGCTAGCAATGTGGCTGAAAAAATCCGCGCTATTCTGTCCGAACCTTATGAGCTGAAATTTCTGAACGAAGGGAAAGCGGAGACGACAGTCGAATATCATAGCTCAGCGAGTATCGGCACAGTGTTGTTTGTCAATCACGAAGCCAGCGCAGAAGATATTCTCAAGTGGGCAGATATGTCGATGTATCGGGCCAAAGAGGCAGGCCGCAATTTGATTCGGTTTTACGAGCCAAATACTTGAATGGCCGGCGTGTGTCGAAAGTGCTACTTGGCGAACGACCGGTTTCGGGAACTCCGCTCATAAACTGAAACTCACCCACCGGCAGTAGCTGGCAAACACAATCACGACCGCTTTAACCTCTTAGACCGCGCAATGAGGTCATTCATAACCGGTATACGCCAGCCATACAGAAACATTGGATTGTGCAACTAAGTGCAGCACTGCTGCCGCAATTATACGGTATGTGTTGACCGGCAGCTTTCTGGCTATTTCATGTTATGACCTGCTGGTCTGCGCCAAGAGGAGACGGTGGGCCTTTCGCACTATGTTAGCTGGCGCACAGTTTAACTGCGATTGAAAGCCTATGATAAAAAATCATGACGTTCAATCAATTCTGCGTCATGCACGTTGGATTTCAATTAACCAGCATTATTTAAGAAAGGAACAAACATCATGTCAAATATCAAAGAAGCTAGCGGTCTCCATAAACAGGCTGCAATCGATCATGAAGAAGCAGCCAAACACCATCGCAAAGCAGCGGAATGTCACGATCAGAACAAGCTGAGTGATGCTAAGGCCAG
>JADGRM010000055.1 GCA_017880945.1 Gallionella sp.
CCGCCCGGAATAATCCTGTCCATCAGGTAGCGGTGCCCGAACAGCTCGGCATTGTTGCGCAGCACTTGCTCCTTCAAAATCCAGAACTGCGCAAAGCCGAACGACAACGCGACATCATTGCCGAGATAGCCGAGATCGCCCAGATGATTGGCGATGCGTTCGCGTTCGAGAAACAGCGCGCGCAGCCACAGCGCGCGGTCCGGCGGGGTGACAGCGGCGATGCTTTCCGCTGCCATCGCATAAGCCCAGGCATAAGCGACCGTGCTGTCGCCGCTCACCCTTCCGGCAAGCTTGGCGGCTTGCTGCACGGTCAGGCTCTCGAAGCGTTTTTCGATGCCTTTGTGGGTGTAACCGAAACGTTCCTCAAGACGCAGTGTTTTTTCGCCTACCACTGAAAAGCGGAAGTGCCCCGGCTCGATGATGCCCGCATGTACCGGCCCCACTGCAATTTCATGCACGCCCTGACCTTCCACTTGCACGAAGGGGTAGTTATCCGCATCGTCGATACGACTTTGTGCGGCATCGAAATCCTTGCGCAACGGAAAGCTGCCGCCATGCCACGCACCGTGGCGCAACCACTTGCGATGGTCCTGGCCTTCGTGCGCGTAAATGCCGAGCAGATCATAAGCCGCGCGTTGCATGCGGTTGGCCACCGGAAATATCCGGCTGACATCTGGATAGCCGGGTTGCCCGTCAGGCAAGGGCACACTCAAGCAGATCAAGCCCGTTTCATTGACCAGCGCGATATGCAAAGTGAACCCGTTGCCTAGCTCGCGAGCATCGCTGCCCCACAATGCCACCAGCCTGCCGCCGCCGTCCTGCACGCTCTGGCAAATCGGCTGCAGATCGTCGGGCTTGATCTCACCCGACCACGCGGGAATCGCGCCGGCAAGTTTGGTCAAGTGCAGATTGGGATGAGTGATGGGCATGATTTATCCTGGAAAAAGCTCATACCACGGAATACACGGAACATACGGAATAAAACAATCAATTCCATTTTGTTTTGCATTTACCCGTTGGGTATTCGCAACAAGCAAGGGCGGATCGTATGAAATGATCTGAGACCCTCCTTCACAGGGGTAGCTCTTTTCCGTGTGTTCCGTGGTAATGAATTGCATCGTTTTATCCTCCCAGCAAAGCCGCTGCCTGACGGTACCAGTCAGCCAGATAGGGCGGCATATACAGCCCGAGGATCAACACCAGCAACAAGTGCGCGAACACCGGGATCAGCGCCGGCTGGTGCGGCAGACGGCGCGCCGTGGTTTCGCCGAACACGATAGGCTGCACCTTGCCGAAGATGGCGGCAAATGCGATGCCCAGCGCGATCAGCAGGAATGGTGTGGTCCACGGATAGTCGTGCATGGCTGTGGTGATGATCAGGAATTCGCTGGCGAATATGCCGAACGGCGGCATACCCAAAATTGCCAGCGTGCCCAGCATCAGTCCCCAGCCCACCGTGGGGCTGACTTGCAGCATGCCGCGTATGTTTTCCATCTGCTGTGTGCCGGCTTTTTGCACCGCATGGCCGACCGCGAAGAAGATCGCCGACTTGGTCAGCGAGTGCATGGTCATGTGCAGCATCGCCGCGAAAGTGGCTACCGGCCCGCCCATACCGAAGGCAAAGGTGACCAGCCCCATGTGCTCGATGGAGGAATAGGCGAACATCCGCTTGATATCTTTTTGCCGCGACAAAAATAATGCGGCAACCACCACCGACAGCAGGCCGAATCCCATCATCAGGTTGCCGGCGAAGTGCGTACCCAATGAGCCATCCACCAATACCTTGCTGCGCATCACCGCGCATAACGCGACATTCAGCAGCAGGCCGGAGAGCACCGCAGAAACCGGCGTGGGCCCTTCCGCATGGGCATCCGGCAGCCAGCTGTGCAACGGCACCAGACCGATCTTGGTGCCATAGCCGACCAGCAGAAACACGAATGCCAATTTGAGTACCGTGGGTTCAAGCCCGCCTTTGACCTGGTTCAAATGCGTCCACAGCAAGGCCGTACCCCCTTCACCGAGCACGCGCTCGGCGGCGAAATACAACAGGATGGTGCCGAACAGCGCGAGCGCGATGCCCACCCCGCACAGGATGAAATACTTCCACGCCGCCTCGATGCTGGCCGGGGTGCGGTACAGGCTGACCAGCAGCACGGTGGTCAGCGTGGCCGCCTCCATGGACACCCAGATGATGCCCATGTTGTTGGAGGTCAACGCTGTCAGCATGGCTAAAGTGAACAGCTGGTACATGCTGTAATACAGATGCAGCATCTGCGTGGTGAGCTTGCCGTGATGTTGCTCGATGCGCATATAGGGCCGCGAGAACAGCGAGGTGGTGAAGGCCACGAATGCGGTCAGCGCAACCAGGAATACGTTGAACTGGTCGATGAAAAACTGCTCGTTAAACGCGACTTGCGGCCCCGAATCGATCACGCGCATGGTCAACACCACAGCCGCGATAAAGGTGCAGAAACTCATCAGCGAATTCAGCTCCGCCGCCCAGCTGCGCGAACCGAATGCGGCCAGCAGCAGACCGCCCGTCAGCGGGGTGAGCAACAGTGCCATGAGCTGTAAATCAATCATCCTTGAGCTTCTCCATGTTGGTGATGTCCAGGCTGTCGAAGGTCTCGCGTATCTGGAAGAAAAAGATACCGAAAATAAATGTCGCGACCAGCACGTCCAGCGCGATGCCCAGTTCCACCACCAGCGGCATCCCGTGCGTGGCGCTGGTCGCGGCAAAGAACAGCCCGTTTTCCATCGCCAGAAAACCGACCACCTGCGGGACGGCCTTGCGCCGCGTCAACATCATCAGCAACGACAGCAGCACGCTGGCCAGCGCGATGCCGATCAAGCCGCGCGTGATGCTCTCGGAAAGTTGCGAAATCGGCGCGGCCAGGTTGAAGGCGAAAATTACCAGTCCGATGCCGACCAGCATGGTGGTGGGAATGTTGATCAGCGTTTCCACATCCCACTTCACGTTCAGCTTGCGTATCAGGCGATGCAGCAGCCAGGGCAATACCATCACCTTGAGCAGCAGCGTCAACCCGGCGGAGTAATACAAATGGTGCTGATCCGTCGAGTACGCCACCACAAAGGTGCTGAGCGACAACACCAGCCCCTGCCAGGCAAACAGATTGATCAGGGACAATATGCGCCGTTGCGACAGCATCGCAAAGGCGATCAGCAGCAGCATGGATGCAAGCAAATTAATGATTTGAATGCTGTAACTTATCGGCATATCACGCACCTAACAGGAAGTGGATCAACAACCCCAACACCGCCAGCAGGAACGCGGTACCCAAAAACTCCGGCGCGCGGAAGATGCGCATCTTGGCAAGCAGCGCCTCCAGCAAAGCCAGTGCGGCACCGGCCAATATCAGCTTGACCAGCAGCGCGATGATCGCCAGCGGCAGCGCGCTCCCCCAATTTCCAACCATGGCACCTACTTCGGCAATGCCGTAGGGCACGAACAGGGCGATGCCTATGGAAATATAGGCGAACAGCTTGAGGCTGCTCGCCCACTCCACCAGCGCCAGGTGACGCGCCGAATACTCCAGGATCATCGCCTCGTGGATCATGGTCAATTCCAGGTGGGTACTGGGATTGTCCACCGGGATGCGCGCATTCTCGGCCAGCAGCACAATCACGAAAGCCAATCCGGCAAAGGCAAGGCTGGGATACAACACAAACTGGTGATGCGCCAGCGCGTCCACGATGCGCGGCAGCTGCGTCGAGTGACTGATCAGCGAAGCGGTGAAGAACACCATCAACAATGCCGGTTCGGCGAGAAACGACACCAGCATCTCGCGCCGCGCGCCGAGTGTCCCGAATGCGGTGCCGATATCCATCGCGGCCAGCGAAATGAACACCCGCGCCAACGCAAACACGCCGACCAGCGCGATCACATCGGCGGCGGGCGAGAACGGCAGATCCACCGCGATGATCGGAATGATGGCCGCCGCCAGCCACATGCAGCCGAACAAAATATAGGGTGTGATGCGAAACAACAACGAAGCGTTATAGGCCATCACCGCATCCTTGTGAAACAGCTTGCGCAGCGTGCGATAGGGTTGCATCACGCCCGGACCGGAGCGGTTTTGCAACCAGGCGCGGCACTGGTTCACCCAACCCGTCAGCAGCGGCGCGAGCAGCACGACCAGCAGCGACTGATAGATTTGAAACAGGATGCCGAGGGTTTGTTCCGTGGTCATCATACGAAAGCAAGCAACACGATCAGCGTGACAAAGGTATACGTCAGATACAAATGGATGCGCCCGTGCTGCAACAACGATGCCCAGGACGAGAGTTTTTCAGTGATGCGCTTGATCGGCAGATACAGCGCGAACCAGAGGCGATCATCGCTGCGGCCGTGATAGCGCGGATGCGTATCGAACGGGCTCGGCAACTCGCTTTCGATGCGGAAGAACGGCTCGAAGATGCGCCGGATCGGCTGCCCGAATCCTTCGGCCGTATCCTGCATGCGCGAAGTTTGCGCCGGAAAACCGCAGTCCCAGGCCGGGCCGCGGCGCAGACGACCGTGATAAAAATAATGCACCACCACTGCGGTCACCAGCATCACACCCAACACTGCCAACAGAAAATACACCGGGCTGTAGCTGGCCCGCTCGATGTCGACCGGGGCAAGGAACAGCCAACCGGCGGCCGCATTGCCCAGTCCTCGTCCGACCAATACCTGCGTCACCAGATCGAGTTGCCGCACCACGAAGACCGGTGCCAAGCCCAACACCACACAGCCGAGCGCCAACCAGCTTAAGCCGATGCGCTCCCAAATACCGGCATCGTGCGGCTGCTCGCGCGCCTCGCCGCGCGGCTGGCCGAGGAAAATGATGCCATAGAATTTCACCATCACATAGGCCGCCAACGCGGCGGCCAGCGCGATCACCGCCGCCGCCACCGGTATCAGCATGTTGATGTAGCTGTTGGGCAACCCGGGCGACAACAAAAACGCCTGCAACAACAGCCATTCCGAAACGAATCCATTGAAGGGCGGCAGGCCGGATATGGACAGCACGCCGACCAGCATCAGCACCGCGACCCACGGCATGTGACGGATCAGGCCGCCCATGTGTCCCATGTTGCGCTCGCCGGTGGCGTGCAGGATCGAGCCCGTGCCGATGAACAGCAGGCTCTTGAAGAAAGCGTGATTCAGGCTGTGGTAAAGCGTCGCGGTGAGCGACAAGGCGGCCAGCGCGTCCTTGCCATAGACGTGAAAAATAATGGTCAAGCCGATCCCCACCAGCAGCAGCCCGATATTTTCAATCGAAGAATAAGCCAGCAGCCGCTTCATGTCGCCCTGCACGGCGGCGAACATCACGCCGAAGATCGCGGTGATCAAACCCAACGCCAACGCCAGCACACCCCACCACCATTGCTGCGCACCCAGCAGATCGAAGGTGACGCGCAGGATGCCGTAGATCGCCGTTTTCAGCATGATGCCGCTCATCAATGCGGAAACCGGCGAAGGTGCGGCCGGGTGAGCTTCGGGCAACCAGACGTGCAGCGGCAGCAAACCCGCTTTCGCGCCAAAGCCGAACAACGCCAGCAGAAACGCCACCGATGACCAGAACGCCGACAGGTGCGCATCGCGCATCGCCGCAAAGGTGTAAGCGCCGATGCCATGCCCGCCCTGCATCACGCCAAAGCTGAGCAGAATCCCGATTGCCCCGACGTGGGCGATCAGCAGATATAAAAATCCTGCCTTGCGGATGTCGGGAACATGGTGGTCGGTGGTGACCAGAAAATAGGAAGACAATGCCATCGTCTCCCACGCCACCATGAACATATAGGCATCGTCAGCCAGCAACACCAGCGCCATACTGGCCAGGAACAGGTGATATTCCAGACACAGCAGGCCCAGCGTATTATCCTGCATGGATTTGAAATAACCGGCGCTGAACAGCGACACGCCGAACGATGCGCCGCCCAGCAGGATCAGGAAAAATGCGGAGAGCGGATCGAGACGAAGATGCAGCGGCAGATCCGGCAGACCCATCGGCAATACCGCGTAGCTGGCAGCCTCACCGAGTGCCCACAAACCGGTTGCAGCAAGCGCCAGCGAAACAATCGCGCCGACGGGGAAAATGACATTGGTGATGAGGTGCGGGCTGCGCTGTAGTGCCAAACCCAGCAGTCCCAGCGCCAGCCAAAGCACGATGACCGCGCCCGCAACGTCCAATGGCAATACACCGACAATGTCCATCCTGATCTTTTTCACCGACTTGCTGATTAGCCTAACGGGCGTGGCAAGTGCCACCCTCGATAATGAAACTTGCCCTGCCCGCTCCCCTCTCCTCAATCCTCTCCCGCAAGCGGGAGAGGAGACAAACGAACCGCTGCGCGAGTTTCACGTTAATTGCTCAAGTGCGCGATTCTACTCCCTCTGTTACAGCGCCCTCAATAGCGCTTAAGGGGTAGCCCGGTTCAACCGTAAATCACCTTCACGTTTTCCGCTTGCAACAAGTCGCGCAGATCGCGCAGCAAGTCATCATGCAACGTCACTTGCCAATCCTCACCCAGGCGCAGTTGGCAGCTCGCACTATCGTTGCGGTAAAGGATCTGCACCGGGCATTTGCCCTCGCGATACGGCGTGAATAATTTTTTGAGTTGTGCGATGCCCGCGTTGCCGTTGCAGCGCAATGCCAGTTGTTGCGCGAAGTGCGAACGTGCCGACGCGAAGTCGTACAACTCCTCACCGCTCACCCGCACGTTTCCGGAATACTCGTCCAGGCTGGCTTTGCCGCGCACCACCAGCAATTCATCCTCGCGTATCCATGGGCGGCTGGCCTCGTATATTTCGTTGAACACCGTCAGCTCGACCTGAGCGCTGCCGTCGTCCAGCGTGACGATCGCCATGCGTCCGCGCCGCGTCTGCTGTATGCGCAGCCCTGCCACGATGCCCGCCAGCACGACCGGCACGCCGCGGCGTGAACTGTGTCCCGAGCTGTTGCCTGAGCCATTGGTTTGGCCGACGAACTGCGGTGTCAGATCGGCCAGTTTCACTTTGATGAAGTTGGCCAATTCATCGGCGTACTCCTGATACGGATGGCCGCCCAGGTAAATCCCCAGGCTGGCTTTTTCGTGCGCAAGCTGTTCGCGCAAGCGCCAGCGAGGCACGTCGGCAGTCTGCACGATCAGCACCGCATCGGATTCTTCGTTGCCAAACAGACTGTTCTGGTTGGCCGCGCGCGCCTGCTGATCGGCGCTCGTCAATGCCGCATCGACGCTGGCCATCAGCGCGGCGCGGTGGTCGTTGATACTGTCGAATGCACCCGCGCGTATCAGAGCCTCGACAGTACGCCGGTTGACGATGCGCTTGTCGACGCGCCGGCAAAAATCGAACAGGTCCTTGAACGGGCCTTTCTCGCGCGCCTTGACGATGCTGGCTATGGCCGCCTCGCCGGTGCCCTTGATCGCGCCCAAGCCGTAGGCGATGGTCTGCTCGTCCACCGGCGAGAACACGTAGCCGGAACTGTTCACATCCGGCGGCAGCACGCGGATATTTTGTTGCAGGGTATCGGCGTAAAAGATGCTGACCTTTTCGGTGTTATCCAGATCGCCGGACAGGGTCGCTGCCATGAAGGCGGCCGGATGATGAGCCTTCAAGTAGGCCGTCTGATAGGCCACCAATGCATAGGCCGCGGCATGCGATTTGTTGAAACCGTAGCCGGCGAACTTTTCCATCAAGTCGAACAGGTTGCCGGCCAGCTCTTTCGTCGTGCCGTTCTTGAGCGCGCCATTGACAAAAATCTCACGCTGCTGGGCCATCTCTACGGCATTTTTCTTGCCCATCGCGCGACGCAGCAGATCGGCCCCGCCCAGGCTGTAGCCGCCCACCAGCTGGGCCATCTGCATCACCTGTTCCTGGTAGACCATGATGCCGTAAGTTTCACGCAGCACCGGTTCGACGGCAGGATGCGGATACTCGAATTTCTCGCCGTGCTTGCGCCGTATGAAATCCGGGATCAGGTCCATCGGGCCGGGGCGATACAGCGCGACCAGCGCGATGATGTCTTCAAAGCAATCCGGTTTCGCGCGTCCCAGCATGTCTTTCATGCCGCGCGATTCAAGCTGGAACACAGCGGTGGTGTTGCCTTTCTTCAGCAGCTCGTAAGTCGCGGCATCGTCCAGCGGCAGGGTCTCCAAAGAAAAGGACTGAGGATCGGGGACTGAGGACTGAGTAAAATCAGGACTGAGTGTCGAGGACTTAGTACTGGGGGTTTCACTCAGTCCTCCAACCTCAGTCCTCAGTCCTTGTTTCTGTAGCCTCCTGACGTGGCGCATCGCCCAATCGAGGATGGTCAGCGTGCGCAAGCCCAGGAAATCGAACTTCACCAAGCCGATCGATTCAACATCATCCTTGTCGAATTGGCTGACCACACTGGTGCTGCTGTCGGCGCAATACAGCGGGCAGAAGTCGGTGAGTTGTCCGGGCGCGATCAGCACGCCGCCCGCGTGCATGCCGACGTTGCGCGTCAGGTCTTCCAGGCGTTCGGCCAGTTCCAGCAACTCCGGCACGCCTTCTTCGCTCTCGGCGATGCTGTTGATCTCCGGCTCCATCTCGCGCGCTTTTTTCAGCGACACCGGCTTCACGCCTTCCAGCGGGATCGCTTTGGACAGCCGGTCGCACAAGCCATAAGGAAAGTCCATCACGCGTCCGACATCGCGGATCACTGCCTTGGAAGCCATCGTGCCGAAGGTGGCGATCTGCGCCACGCTGGCCGCGCCGTATTTCTGTTTCACATAGTCGATGACACGCTCGCGTCCATCCTGGCAAAAGTCCACGTCGAAGTCCGGCATGGACACACGCTCCGGGTTCAGGAAACGCTCAAACAGCAACGCATAGCGCAACGGGTCCAGGTCGGTGATGCCGAGGCTGTACGCCACCAGCGAACCCGCACCGGAGCCGCGCCCGGGACCGACCGGGACGCCGTTGCCCTTTGCCCAGCGGATAAAGTCCGCCACGATCAAAAAGTAGCCGGGGAAGCCCATAGCAATGATGGTATCGATCTCGAAATCCAGCCGCGCCTGATATTGCGGCTGCCTGGCGGCTCGCTCCGCCGCATCGGGATACAGCATGGCCATGCGTTGCCGCAAGCCCGATTCCGCCTGCTCGCGCAAATAATCGTCCAGCCCCTGACCGCCCAGGGTCGGGAAATCCGGCAGGCGCGGCTTGTCCAGCGTGAGTGACAGATTGCAGCGGCGCGCGATCTCCACGCTGTTCTGCAATGCTTCCGGCAGGTCGGCGAACAGCTCCGCCATTTCAGCCTGGGTCTTGAAATACTGTTGCGCCGTGAAAGCCCGCGCGCGGCGTTTGTCGTTGAGCACATAGCCTTCGGCGATGCATACCCGCGCTTCGTGCGCCTTGAAGTCTTCCGCGCTGAAAAACTGGACCGGATGGGTGGCGACCACCGGCAGGCCCAGCTCCGCTGCCAGCTGCGTCGCCGCATGCAGGTAATGCTCTTCGTCGGCAAATCCGGCGCGTTGCAATTCGATGTAGTAACGGTTGTTGAACAACGCCGCCCATTCCCGCGCAAACTGTTTGGCTTGTGCGGCATTGCCGGATGACAGCGCGCTGCCGACATCGCCGAGATGCGCGCCGGACAAGGCGATCAGGCCATCGGTATCCTGATGTAACCATTCGCGGCGCAACTCGGCACGGCCGCGATGCTGGTTCTCCAGATAGGCGCGACTGAGCAAACGGCACAACAGCAAATAGCCCGCGTTTGACTGGCACAGCAGCAGCAAACGGTAGGGACGATCCTGGTCCGCATCGTTGCTGATAAACACATCGCAGCCAACTATGGGCTTGAGACCCGCGCCGCGCGCCGCTTTGTAAAACTTGATCAGGCCGAAGAAATTATTCAGGTCGGTCAATGCCAATGCAGGCATCGCGTCGCGCTGTGCGGCTGCCACAGCCTCGTCCACGCGCACCATGCCATCCGAAATGGAATATTCGCTGTGCAAACGGAGATGGACGAAAGATGGTTGCGGCATGATGGAAGGCTAAAAATTCAGGAGCTGATTTTAGCACTGCCGGAAGCGCATGATTTTCTAATTGGTTGTAATAAAGCTGTTGCTTATCCTTTAGAAATTTGTCATTCCAATTCCAGATCAAGCGTGCATTTTTGCAGGGCGGGCTTCGCCCGCCGGATCAAGCCTGTCCTGAGCCTGTTGTAATTCCAATTTGCATTAGAAGCAGCGCTAATTGTAGGAGCGGGCCATGCCCGCGACCAAGAGGTTCACGGGCATGGCCCGCTCCTACACCTGCAAAATTATGGTCGTATTTAACGCACTTTAGAATAACTACTGATAGAACTACTAGCCATTTCACTAGGTCGCCAAAAGGCTTTGCATAGCCATTCGGCTAAGTCACCAAAGTACGGTGACATAAGCCGCTGGTTAACGGCAACCAAATGGCTGGTTATAGGCTGCCAAAAGACACCAGCCAAGTCGCTGGTTATGTCGAAGGGATGTCGGGCACAGCCCGACCTACAGTTT